>CANQTE010000061.1 GCA_947626695.1 uncultured Bacilli bacterium
TATATGTAAAAAATATAACATTTCTGCTGATTATTTATTAGGTAGGGTAGATACTCCTAAATATTTAAATTGACTTTTTAAGTATTAAGCAATATAATAATATTCATAAAGATATATTTATTGCTGGTATTCACTATAAATTATAGAGGGAATATATGAAATACAACTATGAATTAAATTATAAAAGAATAAAAATGTTAAGACTAAAAAGAAAACTTACTCAAAAAAGTATTGCTAAATTATTAAATATAAGTCAACCTACATATTCTAAAATAGAACGTTCAAAAACAAATATAACAATAGAACATCTAAATAGATTATCTAATTATTATAATGTTTCTTTAGACTATTTACTTAATTTATCAGATATAGATAATATAGATATTATAAATATAGATTTAAATAAAGAGTTAATAGGTAAAAGACTAAAAAATATTAGGAAAGAAAGTAACCTATATCAAAAAGCTCTCGCGGAAGAATTAGATACAGGGCAATCTTTAATAAGTGAATATGAAAGTGGTAAAAGATTAATAAATTTAAATTATGGTTATTTTATATGTAAAAAATATAACATATCTATGGATTATTTATATGGTAAAACTAATATAAAAGAAATAAAAAAAATCTCCTAACTAGAGATTTTTTATCTTTCCTCCATATATAAATCATAATATTCGTCATAAGTTAAACCTGAATCATGAACTTTTGTGGCAAGCTCTACCCCTAAATATCTAATATGCCAAGGTTCTTCTATATATTGAGTTATAAATTGTTTTCCTTTAGGATATCTAATAATAAAACCATATTTATAAGAATTATTGAGCATCCAATTATAATCTTCTTCTGTTAAATTATCATTTAAAGTACTACTTCTAACATCAACCGCGAGACCTAATTGGTGTTCAGAAAAACCTGGTCTAGCAGAATATGTATCTGCAACTTTTTCTCCATCCATTTGTTTATATCTATTATATAATACGTTTTGAGTAGCAAAAGACCTATAAGGACTAAATGGATAAAATATTACATTATCTAATTTAGCAACTTCTGTTAGTTCTTTAAAAGCTTCTGCTGCTTCTTTTCTTAATTTATAATTAGCATTATATTCTAAAGAAACTAAATCATCTGGCTCATAATTGTCAGGTAATTTATGATATTTATTAACTAAAATAGTTATATCTTTAGCTTCTTCTAAAGTATACGTCTCATATTTTGAATAACCATCTAAATCTAGACCAATATTAACATAAGTTACAACACTCTTTAAATCATAATCATTATCATTATAATAATTTATATATCTACTTAAATTATCTATATTAAAATTAGTTATATCTTTAAATTCTAAAATATTAATATGTTTCATAGTTAATAATATGTCTATTTGTTCTTGAAAATTTTTAATAATATAATTTATTTCTTGAGAATTATAATCTTTATCTAATAAACTATTAATAGTTTTTGAAAAATTATCTATATCTTGATAATCTATATTAAAATAATCATTTAAATATTTTGTTTTAAAGTTATTATCTTCTAATAATACTTCTATTGTTTTAGAATAATCTTTATTATTTATTTCTGTATATATATCTAATTCTTTTAATGTATCTGTTGCTTTAGTACTATATTTTGATACTACTTCTTCTTCCTTAGGCTTACTTACCATTTTAGGCATAACTAAAAGAAGAATAAAACAAATTATTAATATTATTATAGCTATGATAAGAGCAATTTTTGGTATTTTTGAACTCATATTCTTCACCTATTATAATTATAGTTAATTTTTTTAATTATGTAAATAGTTAGTTAAAAAATTTTATATACTTTTAATAAGAATTTTGATAAAATATAGATAGTTATATGAGGTGATAGCATGACAAAAAAAGTTATATTAACAGGAGATAGACCAACGGGAAAGTTACATTTAGGCCATTATGTAGGAAGTCTTAAAAATAGAGTTAAACTACAAGAAAGTGGAGAATATGATGTCTATGTTTTTATCGCAGATTTACAAGCACTAACCGATAATGCAAGAGACCCTGAAAAGATAAGAAAAAGTTTAATTGAAGTAGCACTTGACTATTTATCAGTCGGAATAGACCCTAAAAAAACAACAATCTTTGTTCAATCACAAATACCCGAATTAACAGAATTAACTATTCATTATATGAATTTAGTAACACTTGCAAGATTAAAAAGAAATCCAACAATAAAAACAGAAATTAAAGAAAGAGGCTTTGGAGAAGCTGTTCCCGTTGGCTTTTTAACATATCCCATAAGTCAGGCCGCAGATATAACAGGTTTTAATGCTAATTTAGTTCCAGTAGGGGATGACCAATTACCTTTAATTGAACAATGCAAAGAAATAGTTAGAACTTTTAATTCAATTTATGGAGATGTTTTAGTAGAGCCAGAGGCAATGCTTTCTGAAAATAAAGTATGTAATAGATTACCCGGAATAGATGGTAAAGCTAAAATGAGTAAATCTTTAGGTAATTGTATATATTTATCAGATGATAAAAAAACCGTGGCAAGTAAAGTTATGAGTATGTACACAGACCCTAATCATATAAAAGTAGAAGACCCCGGAAATGTTAATGATAATACTGTTTTTACCTACTTAGACGCTTTTTCTACTCCCGAACATTTTGCAAAATATTTACCTGAATATAAAAATTTAGACGAACTTAAAGAGCACTATAAAAGGGGAGGTCTAGGAGATGTTAAAGTTAAAAGATTTTTAATAAATGTTTTAGAAGATATTTTAGAACCTATTAGAGAAAAAAGAAAGTATTATGAAAATAATATAGAAGAAGTTTATAATATGTTAAATGAAGGTAGTAAAAAAGCTAGATTAGTAGTTAAAGATACTTTAAATAAAGTAAGAGATGCGATAGGATTAAATTATTTTAATAAATAAAAAATAGTGAACTAAATCACTTTTTTTTGTCTATATTTTGGGCTTTATTCTTAATTAATTTAATAAAGAATATAATAGTAGTTATCGCATATAATAATTCAAAAATAAAATACCATGCTCCATCTAAATTATTATTATATAACCAAGAAGAAAACATATTACTAATAATATCTCTTACATAAATAAAAGGTATTTTAATTATAATTAATAAGAAAAATAAATAAAGAAAGAATAATAATACATCTTTAATTTTTTCTTTGTTATCTGATTTTAAATTATCAACTAATACTTGTATTGCCCCTAAAAAAGATATTTTATTTTTAATTTCAAAGGTCAGCCCTTTTTCTTTATATATTTTATTAGCTTCTTTTATAGGGTCTAAATTATAATCATTAAGATTTTGATATTTTTCTAAAATTTCTTTTCTTTCTTTTTTAGGCAAGTAATATAAATTTTTATTTAACATTTTTAAAAATTTTTCTTTATTCATTTTTTCCCTCCAATTTTCCTAAATGAAACGTATATGAATTGTTTAATTTTAACTCCGTTGTTATTATTATATCACTTTTTTTATCTTTTTGCTGTATTTTATTATATTTGTTTACAGTTATAGTATCTTCTAACTCTATAATATTACCTTTAATATAAATACTATTAGTTATTTCATTTTCTAATTCTTTAGTATCTTCATCTATAATTATTTTTTCTGGAATAATAATTAAATTAGTATTTTCTGGAATAGTTATATAAACTGTATCACTAGAATATATAGGATTTAAAGAATATTCTTGATAAGTAGTCTTTTTATTTAAAGTAAATAGTTTTATTTCTTGTTTTAATTTAATGGTAGTATTTAAAGATTTACTTATATTAATAAGAGAATTTATATAAGTATCTAATGTTTTAAAATTTATATTATTAAAATATCTAATTAAGAAATGGCTATTATTTTCATTATGAATTATTTCTTCTAAAGTATTATAATAATAATCAAAATCAAAATTATTTTTTATATCTTCTATACTAGGATTATTATCTATAATATAATTACAAATATTCTTATAAAAAGAATTATATAATACTAAATTATTTTTAGTATTTATATCTAAATTATCATACTCACTTATTAAATCTTTAATTGGGTCTAAACTAATAACTTTAGGTTTACTCTCAAACTTAGGTATATTTAATATATTTCCACTTATATTATGATATGCTTCTTTTATATCTTTAATATTATTATATTTATTTAAAATAGTATTTTTATTCGTAGTAATATAATCTTCTAATTTAACAGGAGGAGTATAATTTTTAAGAAAAGATTTTAATTCTTCATCTATATTATGTATTTTACTTCCCTTTAAATTAAAGTTTTTTTCCGCGTCTATTTTATGTTTAACAAACTCAATTTGTTTAGTTAATACTTCAATATTATATTTATATATATCATTAGAATAAACATCTATAAAATACTTTTCATCTAATTCTTCTTGCTTAATAATATTAATTAAACTACTTAAATAATTCTTAATTTCATCTAAAGATTTATTTTGAATATTTAATTCATTATTTTTATAAATACTAATATCATTATTTTGAATAATATTATCAAGAGAAATAGCTTTTTTCTCTGGTGGGTTAGGCCTTTCATAATAAATAAATAATCTTTTTAATAATTCATATTTTAAATCATTTTCTGTTGTCTTTAATCTATTCTTTTCTTGTTTAGCTATTATTTTATTATTTTTAATAGTTATTAAATAATTAGTTAAACTATTAATATTCATAAGATAAATACTTTTTTCTTGTAATTCTTCTTTCTTATTTAATTTTTCATTAATAATATTTTTAATATTTAACATATCATTAAAAGTTAATTCTTCATTATTATATATATATTTTATATTTGGATTTGGTATATCAAAAACATCAAAATTTAGAGTTATTTGATATTTATTTTTATTCTTTTTATACCAAGTATATTTATTAAGAAAATCTTTTACTTCATCTTCATTATTAAAGATAAAAATACGTGTTAAAAAACCAAAAGTAGATTCTTTAATATCAAGACATATCCCTAAATTAGTATTAAATTCATATATAGTAGGTCCATATTTATTAGATTTTATATTATAAGTATTTAATATTTGTAATAGATTTTTTTTGTCTAACATTAATATCCCTCTTATTCTTAATATTTTTATTATAACATATATAATTATTTAATTCAATTTTATACTTGCTTAAAAATTAATATAGGGCTATAATATTTATAGGACGGTGATAATTTGAAAACAGAAATTGTTAAACCAAGTAAAAATAATAAAGAGCCAAAATCTCTTATTACCCCGATTGTTTATTTATTTTTAGGAGTTATATTAGCATTTAAAAGTAATGAAGCTACCAAATTTTTATTCTGGATTATTGGAGTTATTGTTATATTATATGGTATTAAAACATTAATTGAATACTATCATAATAAAGATTTAGCCCAATATAAAAATATTAATTTAACAATTGCTATCGCATCTATTATTATAGGACTATTACTTATTATTTTAGCAAATGCTATAGAAATAGGACTAAGATATATTTTAGGTTTCTTCTTAATATATTTTGGAGTTAGTAGAATTTTAACTCAAATAAGTTTCCAAGATTATAAGAATATGACTGCTTTAAGTAATATAATCTTAATTATTATGGGAATATATAGTATATTTGTTTCTAATGCTATATTTGTTGTTATAGGCTGGATATTAATTGCTAATGCTGTTCTTTTATTAATAGATTATGTAAAGCATTAATAATATCTAGCTTCTTTTTTTAAATCTCTTTCTTTTATACTAGCTCTTTTATCAAAGAGTTTTTTTCCTTTTGCAATACCAATTAAAACTTTAACTTTATTCTTTTTAAAATATAATTTTAAAGGAATAAGAGTAAGTCCTTCTTGTTTAATCTTTTCTTTAAGTTTTAATATTTCTTTTTTATGTAATAATAATTTTCTTGTTCTTCTCTCTTCATGATTAAATATATTTCCTTCTTCATATTTAGCTATATACATATTTATAATATAAGCTTCATTTTGTTTTATTGTAATAAATGTATCTTTTAAATCAACTGAACCCTTTCTAATTGCTTTAATTTCTGTACCTAAAAGAACAATACCAGCCTCTAGTTCTTCTAGTATATAATAATCAAAATAAGCTTTTTTATTTTTAATTTCTATCATTTTTATTCTCCACAATCTCAAAGTCTATTAAAGATGTTTCTTTACTTGCATTAACTACTTTTATATGAACTTTATCTCCAATTCGATAAGTTTTTTTAGTTGATTTCCCAATTAAAGATAAGTTTTCTGGAACATAAGCATAATAATCTCCCTTTAAAGTATTAACATGCACTAATCCTTCAATTAAATTCTCTAATTCAACAAAGAAACCAAAATTAGTAACTGTACTAATAATACCATCATATTCTTCTCCAATATGAGCTTCCATATATTCCGCCATTTTCATATCATTTACATCTCTTTCTGCATTAATACTTGCGACTTCTCTTTCACTTGCATGTTCTGCGGCCGTAACTAAATAACTTTCTAAATAATTAATTGTTCCCATACTAAAATCTTTATCTATCAAATAAGTTTTTAATAAACGATGGACAATTAAATCAGGAAGTCTTCTTATCGGAGATGTAAAATGGGTATAATTTTTAAGAGCAAGTCCAAAATGTCCTATATTAGTTTTAGAATATTCTGCTTTTTTCATACTTCTTAAAAGTAGGGTAGATAAAATATAATATTCAGGTTTATCTTTTAATTCATGAAGAAGATTTTGCATAGTTTTAGGAGTTATATCATTTGTTCTTGTATGTATTTGATAACCTAAAGTTTTAACTAAATTTAAAAAGTCATCTATTTTATCTTGATTAGGAACATCATGAACACGGTAAATAAAAGGAAGTTCCATATTAGCTATATGTGTTGCAACTGTAACATTAGCCGCTATCATAAAATCTTCAATTAAACTCTCACCAGACGCTTGAACTCTCTTTTCTATTTTTATGGCATGACCATTTTCATCTTGAATAATTTTTGCTTCTGGTATTTCAAATTCAATATAACCATTATTTACTTTTTTCTTTCTTAATATTTTAGCTAAATTATTCATTTCTCTTAAAATATCTGCAAACTCTTCATATCCTTCAGGAATAATATTTTGCTCTAATATTAAATTAACATCTGTATAATTCATCTTTTTTCGTGATTTAATAAAACTTGGAAATATATCATATTTTAAAACATTTCCTTCTTTATCAATTTCCATCACACAACTCATTGTAAGTCTTATAACACCTTCATTTAAAGAACATATTCCATTAGATAATTTATGAGGTATCATAGGTATAACTGTATCTGCTAAATATGCCGAAGTACCACGATTATAAGCATCATCTCCTAAAGCCGTATTTTCTTTAACATAATGACTAACATCAGCGATATGTACACCTAAAATATATCTATTACTTTTTATTTCTAGACTAATCGCATCATCTATATCTTTTGTATCTTTTCCATCAATAGTAAATATAATCTTATCTGTTAAGTTAGTTCTATTAATTAACTCTTTATTATTAACTTCACTTGGTATTTTCTCTATTTCTTTTAATGTCTCAGGATTAAAATCATTTATAATATTATGTTTATAAGCAATAGATAAAATATCAATCCCAGCGTCATCTTTATGTCCAATTATTTTTAATACATCTGCAAGATAACTTTTATTAGTTAACTTTTTATTTAGGTGCGCTAAAACTTTATGTCCTTCAACACAATTTTTAGTAGTCTCTTTAGATAAAAATATATCTATAATTAATTTATTATCATCAGGTTTAAGCATAAATTTATCATTTACAAGTATAACTTCTCCCACAACATTATCTAAATCTCTTTTAATAATATTTAAAACTTTTCCCTCAGGTTTTATTCCTTTTTTAATTACTTCCACTAAAACAATATCATTATTAATTGCATTATTTAAATTATCTTCACTTATATATAAATCATCTTCTTTATCTAAAATAAGAAATCCAAACCCTTTTTTATTAATATCTATTTTACCTATTTTTAAATTAGGACAATTTTTCATAAGTAAATATTTATCTTTTTTAGTTTTATAAATATCATAACTATCTACTAACTCATTAATATTATTAGTTAGTTCTTTAAATTCTTCTACAGTAGTTAAATTTAATAAATCATTTATTTCAATTAAAGTCTTAGCTTCATAAACATTATTTAATACTTTTAATATTTCTTCTTTCATCTTTAATCACCCTTTACTTTACATATTTTTTCATTATTATATTCATATATATTAATATATTTTTCTTGTGGAAAATCTTCTTCACTTAATAAACCACTTTCTATTAATTCTTTAGTAGATATAGTGCAACCATTAGTTAGGCAAATATCTTTTAAATTATTATTTTCTTTTAACTCTATATAAACACAAGTGGCAGTTTCTATAATGCTATCTTTATTTTTTTCTGTACTTTCCTGTTTTTCACTTAATATTTTAATAATATTAACACTAGTTATAGTTGCAATTAAAGTCATAATAGATATACTAGCCAAAAGTTCAATTAATGTAAAACCTTTTTTATTCATAACTTATCACATATATAATTTTAACAAATTTCTTTAGAAAAGTCATTTATTTTTAGATAAAATATATAATTATTAACTATTATTATTTAGTATATCAAAAAAAGGTGAGAGTAATCACCTTAAATTAATGCTTAAGTATGAATTAGAGCTACTTAAGCAAGTTAAATTAT
>CANQTE010000062.1 GCA_947626695.1 uncultured Bacilli bacterium
TTAAAAATTCTTTATGTTTTATATTTTTTCTCCTCAAGCTACTCCTTAAAAAAATAATCTATGTCATCACTATTAATAAAAGCACTTCTTATAACTATACTTCCCAGTTATAAGTCAGCAATTTGCAACAAAGACACATATAAACTCACACTAATAGAGGAAAAATAATTGCTAAATTTTAAAAAAATTGCTATAATATTTTATTATAGGGTGATTAGTATGAATTTAGAACAAAAAGTTATGCAGGTATCACTAGACGAAATAATACCTAATAGATTTCAACCACGCCTAAATTTCGATGAACGCGGACTAGAAGAACTTGCTAACTCTATAAGACAACATGGTGTTATTCAACCATTAGTTCTTCGTCGTGTTGGGGATAAATATGAGATTATCGCAGGGGAAAGAAGATTTAAAGCATCTGCCATCGCAGGTCTTACGACAGTTCCCGCGGTTATAGCCCAAATAGACGATAATAAAAGTGCCGAAGTAGCTATTGTTGAAAATGTTCAAAGACGTGATTTAACACCAATAGAAGAAGCACGTAGTTATAAAAATTTATTAGATAAAGGGTACTTAACTCAATCAGAATTAGCTAAAAAAATGGGTATATCTCAAAGTGCTATAGCAAATAAATTAAGACTTTTAAATTTAGACGAAAGTGTTCAAAAAGCTCTTTTAAATAATGAAATAAGTGAAAGACATGCAAGGTCTTTATTAGTATTACAAGATAAGAACGAACAAAAAAAATGGTTAGCTAAAATAATTAATGAACGAATGACAGTTAGAGATTTAGACGAAGCTCTAAAAAAGTTATTAACAAAACCCAAAACTCCAGAAGAAGAAAGTGATATACCTCTTGTTACACCTTTAGATATAGATGCCATAAGAAATGAAGCAACAGAATTACCTAGTTTAAATGAACAAAGTGAAATAGCTCGCAAATTAAGAGAAATAGAAATAGAAAAAAAGTTTAATCCTGATGTAATTCCTGTTGAAGAAGCAACTAATAATTCTAAAGGAAATTTTTTTAACTTTCTTGAAAATGAAACAGTTAATATGAATACGGAAGAAAGAGATTTAGATATTCCTGATTTAAATATCAATAGTGATACAGAGGAAAATGAAGAAGAACCACATGTAACTGAAGAAATTAATGAAGAAAAAGAAGAAGAGCCTAAAAAAAGTCTAGAGATAAAACCCGCGATTGAGCTTCCTAAAATAGAAAAAAAAGAGGTGGGGGAAGAAGTGAAAGATATTAAACCAGCGAAAGAAATAGAACTTCCAAGTTTAAATAAACAAGAGGAAGAAAAACCATCTATTAAAGAAGAACCTAAAAAAACAACTGACTTTATTATTCCAAGTTTAACAAAAAATGATGACGATAATTTTGACCCGATATCTTTAATAGATAAATTAAACCCTGACTATGAAGAAAAAGTTGAAGAAAGTCTCGGTATAGACTTAAAAAGTGCTATTAATGAAATAAGAAACTGTAAAGATAACTTATCTTCTAAAGGCTTTCATTTATCTTTAGAAGAAAGTGATTTAGATGATACTTATCAATTTATAATTAAAATTAAAAAGAATTAAAAGTAAATATTATTTATTTAATATATAGAAAAATAAATTTAAATAAGTGGCAAATAAAGTCCAAATTAAATATGGTATTTGTATGATAGATGCTAACTTATTTTTTTTATAAAATTTTATTATCATTTTTAATACTGCTAAGACAAGGATAACTATCCATATTAAAGCAATAAAATGCCATTTAAATACAAAGAAAATAATAGGCCAAATAAAATTAATTAAAAGTTGCAGATAATAACTTCTTTTTATGTTGTAATCATTTTCTTTATTATTTACTAGTATTCCATAACTAATTCCCATTAAAATGTAAATAATACTCCATACTATAGGAAAAACTATTTGAGGTGGGGTTAAAGTTGGTTTTATTAAACTATTAAAATTCATTTTTTTGCCAGTTATTAAAGCTGATAAACCTCCAACTAAGAGAGGAAAAGCAATTGTTTTTAGATAAGTTTTTATTTTAGACATGAGATTACTCCTTTTTATTATTATATAAAAAAGTAAAAGAAGTATGCTTATTAGTTAACAAAAAGTAAAAATAATTTTTAAAATATATTGCCAAACAAAAGTTCTTGATGTATAATGTTATTATAAGGGAGGTAATGGAAATGAACCAAGATAAAATGCACTTAGTAAACAAAATATTTAATAATGAAACTATTAGAACCGTATGGGACAAAGAGAGGGAAAAGTATTATATTAGTGTTGTTGATATAGTTAGGGTTATAACAGAAAGTGATAACCCTCAAACGTATTGGAGAGTACTTAAAAAGAGGCTTAAAGATGAGGGAAATGAAACCGTTACAATTTGTAACGCTTTGAAACTTAAGGCTAATGATGGTAAATATCGTATGACTGATGTTGTTGATATTGAGGGGATGTTTAGAATAATTGAATCAATTCCAAGCAAAAATGCGGAACCTATCAAGACATGGTTAGCAAAGCTTGGTAGTGAAAGAATTGACGAAACATTTGACCCTTCACTTGCTTTGGAAAGAGCAATTGACCTATATAGATTTAAAGGGTATGATGAAAATTGGATTGCCAAAAGAATTAAAGGCATTCAAGATAGGAAAAAGCTTACTGATGTATGGAAAGACGGAGGAATAACTAGTTCTAAAGAATATGCTATTTTAACAAATGAAATATATAAAGAATGGTCTGGTATGACTGCAAAAGAATATAAAACATTTAAAGGTCTTAGAAAAGAGTCTTTAAGAGATAATATGACTGATATTGAGGTTGCTTTAGCGGATTTAGGAGAAATAGCAACTCGAGAAATAGCTAAAAAGAAAAATCCTCAAGGGTTAAATGCAAATATTGAAGTAGCAAAACGTGGTGGTAAAATCGCTGGTAATGCAAGAAAAGATTTAGAATATGAATTGGGTGAAAGTGTAGTTACTAACAATAATGCTTTAAATTATAAATATGTTAATGATAAAGAAAATAAAATATTAGAATAGGTAAAGTAAAAGATAAATTATCAGTATTATTATAAGCTATTAAAAATATTAGTAATCTATGAAGTATAACTTAATATTAATGTGCTTATTAAACTATCATTTTTAAATTGACAAAAGCATAAAGTATGATATAATGATAACATAAGTTACCAATAAAATAAAAGGGAGTGTTATAATGCCAGTTAAAAGTATAATAGACAAAAAAACTTTATTAACAGTCGCGGTAAAAATGGTTGAAGAAGAAGGAATAGAAAGTATTAATGCAAGACATTTAGCAAGTAAAGCAGGTATATCTACTAAACCTATTTATAGACTATATAAAAGTCTAGATGTTTTAAAAACAGATGTTAATGAAATAATAAAAAAAGAATATGATGAATTTATTATGAAAAGAGTAGATAATAAAAATGCTTTAATTACTCTTTGTATTGCTTATATTGAATTTGCTCAAATGCATAAAAATTATTTTCGTTCTATGTTTTTATCTAATAATCTTAAATGGAAAGATGTTAATGATGTTTTAAATGAAAAATGGAACCAATCAACTATTATTAATTTAGTTAATAAACATAACTATACCTTTGATGAAGCTAAAAATTTATTTATGAATGTTTGGATATACGCGAATGGACTAGCAACACTTATTGCTTCTAATGATTTAACTTTTGATAATAAAGAAATATTAGTAAGAGTAGTAAAAATATTTAAAGAATTTTCTAAAAAATAAAGATTAGAAAGGAAATTAATCTATGTATGATTTAATAATAATTGGGATGGGTATTTCTGGAATAAGTGCTACGATTTATGCAAAAAGAAATGGTTTAAATGTTTTAATGCTTGAAGAAAGTGCTCCAGGAGGAACTTTAAATAAAATTGCTAATATTAATAATTATCCTGGAATAAATAATATAAGTGGTCCAGATTTTGCTATGAACCTATTTAATGAAATAAATAATTTAAATATTACATATAAACTAGAGAAAGTAACAGATGTTATTTTAACGGAATTAAAAACAGTTAAAACTATAAATAATGTTTATCATTCTAAATATTTACTTATAGCAACTGGGAGAAAGCCAAAATTTTTAGGGTTACCTCATGAACAAGAATTTTTAGGAAAAGGTATAAGTACTTGTGCTTTGTGTGATGGAGCATTATATAAAAATAAAGAAGTTGCTGTGGTAGGTGGAGGAGAATCTGCTTTATCAGAAAGTATTTATTTATCTAAAATATGTAAAAAAGTCTATTTAATTCATTATAAAGAGGAATTTAGAAGTTCTAATACTACTATTGAAGATTTAAAAAAACAAACGAATATAGAGATAATATTAAATAATAAAGTAAATAAAATAATAGTTGAAGATAATACTTTTAAAGGTATAGAATTAAATGATAAAAGATTAGATGTATCTTGTTTATTTATCTATATAGGAAGTACTCCTAATACAGAGTTTTTAAATGGAACAGATATAAAATTAGATAATAATTATATAGTTGTAAATAATAATTATGAGACTAATATTAAAGGTGTTTATGCGAGTGGTGATGTTATAAAAAAAGACATTTATCAGTTAATTAATGCGGCGAGTGAAGGTGCTATTGCATCAATTAATATAGGAAAACTTTAGAATAATTTAATTTTAAATAATATAAAAAATATCAAATATATTAATGAAATAAATTGGTATAAGTCTATTTTGACATTTTATTATTACTATTGCCGTTATTGCAACTTATCGGCAATACATTTTTTTAATAGCTTAAAAAATTGAAAATATATCTTTTATTTATTTTCAATTACATTGTGTATTTTATTAATATTTAATAAAAATGCTTTGATACATCTAAAAAAGCAATAGCAACTAAAATATGCCATTAAAACCAGTATAATTTGAAGTAATTGTATAGCTATTATTTGTGCTATTATTTCTTCTTCCGTTGTTAGTGTTCTACCTAATATTGCAATTTGATAAGCTATAAGAACAATAAATAGGATAGTTATATTACCAAATAAAATATTAAGCATATTAAGCGTCCCTTCTGTATATTCATTTACTTTATAATCATTTAAATTTTTCATTTTTTCCCTCTTTCTTCTTATAACTTTGACTTAATTTTCACATTTTATCTTATTGAAAATATAGCAATTATACAATTATAAAATCTTTGTTGTAATTCTTTTGCTAAAAACTTCTTTTCATAGCGCAATTAATTATATTTATTTCTTCTTGTCTTTCTTTTTAATTTGTATTTTATTATTCTTATAATAACTTTCTTTATCTAACATTTTTGATACATTTATTATATCACAAAAGTTCTTATATGTCATTAGATAAAAAAATTATCTACAAAATTATTTAGCAAAATAAAAATACTTAAAAAAGTATCTTTAATTAAATGTGGTAGTATTTAATTGAATTGTTATAATCTTCATCCGCGACTGTAATAAAATCACTGCTATATTTAAAATCAAAACTAACTAAAATACTATCATGTATTAAGACATTTTTAAAAGGAATAATCGAGGTTACAACAGGCACAGGTAAATCTTGAAAAGAAAAAATATTATCTACATTAACATTAACACCTTTAATCATATATACTCTATCTTTAACTATGACACCAGTATATTCTTCTTCAAAATTGGCAATTATCATTAACTCTCTAAAACCTTTTTTAAAATCACTTGTTATATCTAATTCTTCTTGATTAAAATTATAAGGGTTATTTGTACAAAACTCTGTTACAATTTTATCTTTATTTTTCCAAAAGAATTCTATAACTTCCAACAATTCCTTAATATCAAGCCTAGTTTTTTTATATATTTTAAATTTATTCTTAATCTTATATTTATCATTAGTAAATTCTAGTAAAGCAGTATAAATTTTATAAAATAAATCAACATCTTTTTTAGATAAGCAAGCATTTTGTTGTTTAGTATAACTTTTTACTTTTTTTAGCCTCATTTCTTCACTCTCTAATTTTATTTTTTTGGCTTCATTAGGAGAAAATCCATTTAATGCTCCTGATGGCATTTCGTCCATTGCCTCATCCATTATTTTAAAAAATTCATTTAAATCATAATTTTTTAAACTAGGAAGCTTTTTAATCGGGTCTTTAAGCAATTTTCTATCAGCATTTAATAGAGCAACCATTCTCACTGATTTAAGAGATTGTTTCCAAAAAAAGGGGAGCTTTTTTATTTCGTCTAAGAATTTTTTTATTTTTATATTGTTAATATCAAAATCATTATAAAATATTGTTTTAAGTACTTCTTTATCAATTTCTATCGTGGACGCTAGACCCTGTTTGCCTTTTTCTTCAGTTAAAAATTCTTCAATAATTCTATCATCTTGATATATTACACTTTCAAAAGTTTGCCCATAATCATTTGTTTTAATATATACATGTACATAATAATTAAAAAGCTTATTATTATACATATGAGTTTCTATTAAATCTTCTTTCATATGAAGGACAGGCGATATTGTGTCAACAAGACAATAAATAAGGTCACTACCTTGTATTTTACAATAACCAACTAATACCTCATTTAATTCATCTAGTTTTTTAGCATTATCCCAATCAACATTTTTAAGAGCTTCTTTAACATTATCTATTATCTCATTTGGTATAAATACCTCTTTCAAATCACTCTCAATTAGAAATTTATCGTTTAATGTTTCTCTTTCCCATTCATATTTATCACTTAATAACTCATTTATATTATTGTTTTTATCAAGTATAAGTTCTAAATATTTTAATTCTCTTACTGTACAAATATCAATAATATTTTCGTAGTTATAAACTTTATATATCTCATTAAGCATTTCTTCCTTAGAAATTTTATCAAAACTTTTAAAGTTAGGAACTATTCGAGTATATTGTTCAAAAATATATTCTTTTGCGTACCCATTTATTCTTTCAGTCATATTTTTATTCATAATTACCTCTTTTCTAGGACATACTTCACGATTTTAATTTAGTAAGTAAGTCAAAAATACCAGCAGTTAATAAGTCATCTATAAATAATAGTAGCACGAATTAAAATTAAAGTCAAATTGTGGTATTTTCCATAAAAAACCATAGTAATACCCTAAATATTTTAATATAAAAAAAGAAAAAAGTTTTTAGCTTTCTTCTTAGATATTACTTTTTAATATCGTTAATACTTGTAATATTAGATTGATATTAAAATATATTTGTACTAAGTAATACCTGTTGTACATTTATAGTTTATTAAAGTATGTTAGAAATATTTACCCTCTTTTTACCAATTATTTAAAATAATCATATATATTATATTTAATTATATTACTACTTAAATTAAACCGATTATTTACACTAGTATTTATATCATTTATATATTCTTCATAAGGTAATTCTTTACCCTCTTTTAAAGTAAAATGTCCATTTTTATAAGTACCATAGTCTGATACCCAACTACGATTAGAAAATATTGCTAAACCAGCATTATCACTTAATATATCTTGTCCTATAATTAAACGAGAATCATAATTAATTCCAAATAAATTTAAAAGTGTTGGTAAAACATCTATTTGACTACCTACTTTATCTATAGTTACTTTCTTCATTTTATTA
Source organism: uncultured Bacilli bacterium (assembly GCA_947626695.1). GTDB lineage: Bacteria > Bacillota_I > Bacilli_A > RF39 > UBA660 > Caccenecus. Next base: position 7,659 of record CANQTE010000062.1, read on the forward strand.
TTCCAAATAATAAATTTACTATGATTTACTTCTACTATTTCGTCTCTTTTAGTTTCACTTATCTCATTTATTTCGTCTATTGTTAAAGTATATGGATAATGGTCTCCCACGAAAGAAATAACAGTATCGTCTAATATTCCTTTTTTATCTAATAAATCTATTAAGGCTTCGATTGCTCTATCTAATTCTATCTGTGTTGCTAGATAAGCTTTAACATTATTTGAATAAGGCAAATCTTTAACTAAATCTTTATTTTTTAATGCAATAGAATTACCAGTTGAATTATAAACATAAGGAGCATGCCCTGATACTGAAACATAATAAGTAACAAATGGTGTTTTATCTTCATATAAAGGAAAAGTTTCTTTAAACATATCTATATCACTTGGAAGCCAACTACAATCAATTAAATCTTCCATGCCATTACCACAACCTATATAGTTATCAAATCCTAAAGTAGGCATAGTTTTCTGCCTTCCATAATAAGTATAAGTCCAATTATGATAACTACTAGCATTATAACCTATTTCTTTAAAACTATTACCTAAAGCATATTTAATATTAGGCACAAGTTTCTTCCAATTAGATAATATTTCTTGAGTAGGAATAAGTCCTGTTGTTGCTTGAAATTCACCACCAGTAGTACTTAAAAAAACTGGAGAATAAAAGTTAGTAAAATTAAACCCTTCTGTACTTAATTTATATAAAGTAGGAGTTAAATCTTTATCAATAGCTATTTCATTAAATCCTTCCGCGAGTATAAATATTAAATTTTTACCCTTAAACATACCTGTATAATCATTTTTATTTGTAGCCTCTTTAGTACTAAAATAAGTTAACATATCTTTTATTGCTTTATTATTCTCACTATTTATTAGGGTATCAAAATCTATATCTAATTTATTATAAGTTATAATTTTTTCTTTTGAATCTTTTTCTGTTTTATTTTCTTTATGTTTATTCTCGGACTTTAACTCTACTTCAAAACCAAATAATAATCTTTTAATATCTAAACGTGTATATGTTGCTATACCAAATTTTTCTGTTATTTTAATTTCACTATT
>CANQTE010000063.1 GCA_947626695.1 uncultured Bacilli bacterium
TTCTTCCATTTTATCTTTCCTCTTATCTATATTATATAGTATTTAATCTTGACTGTCAATTTTCCTAAAATTATTTAATAATAAAAATCTCTTGCATAATAAAATAAATTCATTTATAATTAACTAGAGGTAATGAGATATGAAAAAAACTTTAATAACTATTTTTTTAGGAATTTTTATAACTTTTGCTACTTTAGGTGTAACAATCGGTGGTATGTATTTATTCATGGGTAATACTTCAAATGCTAAAGTAACTAATGAAAATATTTTAAATGAAGAATACAAACAAGAAAATAATGTTTTTTATGAAAAAGATAATAATGTAACAGTTTATTTATTTAAAAATTCTACTTGTTCCGTTTGTAAAGCAGCTTATGAATATTTTAGTAATATAGTAAATGAATATCCTTATTTAGAAGTTAAAGTATTTGAGCTTATAGGAAATGCTGATAATGGAACGCTTTATAATAAAGTAGCAGAAGAGTTTAATACTGAAGAACATTTTGTACCTTATATAATTATTGGAGACGTTTATCATAAAACAGGTTATAATTCAAGCTTTAACGAAACATTAATTAAAGCTATCACAGATGCTCATACTAGTCCTGATTATAAAGATGTAGTAAGTAAAGTTATAGAAAATAATCAAGATTTAGATTTAAAAATAGAAACTCTTAAAGGTAACAACTAAGAGTTTTTTTAATGCCTTTTATTTTCACTTATTAATTCTAAATCAACTGTTAATTGTTTTATTCTTTCAATTATTCTTCTTGCTTTTACTCTATCTAAAGAAGTTTTTGTACTAGCTAAATGTTCTTCTAATTCTTCTAAACTAAGATTAGATGTAAAAAATGTTGTTAAATGATTATTCATTCTTGCTTGTAAAATAGTTCCTAAAACTTCATCTCTTCCCCATTCACTTACACTTTCCGCCCCAATATCATCAATAAGTAAAATAGGAATACTGCTATAACTATTAATTTTTTCACTATAAGTATCCCAATCTTCTTTTAAATTTTTTAAAGTTTCTGGAAAATATATAGTAATAGAATCTACTTTTTTATTTATTCTAAGTTCATTTAATAAAGCATTAATTAAATATGTTTTACCACTTCCAAAAACACCATGCAAATATAAACCTTTATATTCTCCCGTTAAAGTAAAATTATCATAAAACTCTTTAATCCATTTAATTAATTTAATTCTTTGTTTTATAGACATATCTATATCTTTAAAACGAGCATTAACTAATTCTTTATTAGAAGTTCTTCTAATTTCCATTAGTCTTTCTTGTTCTTTTTCATATTTACATGGAATATACACTAAATCTAAGATATTTCCTTGTATTTTTGGATATAAAAAATGCCCCATGACTTTATTTTTACAATTATATAAAGCAGTACAATTATGACAATTTTTAAGTTCTAAACTAGAATCAATAAGTAAACTAGTATTTAGTATTGCAACATCTTCATTTAATTTTAAATCATTAACTAACTTTTTAAAATCTTCATCTTTTAAAGCTTCTTTATAATTATTTTTTAATTCACTTTTAATATCTTTTTTATTATAATTTTTAATACTTTCCATATAATCACCTAAATTCTTTAAATAATTCCTCTAATTCTTGGGCTTCTTCGTCACTAACACTCTCTTTTTCTATTTGTTTATCAAACCAAATAGGTACTTTTTCTTCTTTTTGTTTATATTCTTTCTTTTTACTCATTTTTTTATGTTCTTTCTCGGCAAAAGACATAGCTTCCTGTGCTGTTTTAAGTCCGGCTCTTTTCCATTGTCCAGCGATTGCCTCAACATAATTAGTTGATAATTTATTATTATTTTTCTTTAAAACATAATCTATTAAAACATTAACTACAGCCGGTTGTAATTCTAAATCTATTATTAAAAATTCAAGTAGTTTTAAATCTCTTGGTGCAGGATTTGTTCCTCCATATTTATTCTTTAAAAAATCATAAGGAGAAGTATTTTCAAAAACAGCGATTATTCTTCCCTTTTTAGAATTATCTCCCAAAGGCTTCTTTAAATATTCTGGCTGAGTTCTATATATTAAGGTTGGTAAAGTTCCATTGTTGAATTGATAATATTTTCGAGCATTCTTTCTTAATGTCTCTTTATCAATACTTCCTTTATCATTAATACTAGTTCTAATTAATTCAATAATCTTTAATGTATCTAGATTATATATAAAACTTATATTAATAATTAGCTCTTTTAATTTTTTATTAAATACTTTTTCATTGATAATTCCTTTAGGAATACTACTAATAATTAAATCAAAATCTATATCAGATTTAATATTTAAAGGAAGAGTTTCACGCTCTCTTGCATCTATTACCCCCATAGTAGTTGATTCAAAAGTCTCATTTAAAGTTTTCGTTATTTCTGTATAATCTTTTAAATCAATATTAACTTTTTTATATATTTTTTTAAGTTCATTATATTCTATTTCCCCAATATTATTATATAAAACTATATTTAAAATAGGATTATTAAAAAATTCGACGGCACTTAAGGGTGAATATAATTCATAGACATAAGAATTAATATCTCCTTCTTTATAATATGTTTTCATAAGTCCAACAGCTTCAAGAGATTCTCTTGCAAGACGAATTGTATCTAAATCACATTTTAAAATACTCATTAAATGATGATGATTAAAATCTTTACTCATAATCTCTAGACGGTCTAAATCACTCCATAAAGTAAGATATAAACTAATAGCACTAAAACCTATAATAGGTTCATATAAATTAATTAAATTCTTTTTATCTATTTCTGTTAGGATTGTTTTATTTATAACTACGTATTTATCAGCAGGTAATAATGTAATTAGCTTCATAAATAATACCCTCCTAACTAACACTTATATTATAAAATATATTTTTAGTATTCTCAAGGAAAAATACAATAATAAATAATAAAATATTACTTATTAATTTTTAGTCATAATACCTTGTAATTTTTTATATTTTAATATTAAATTATAATATAAAAACCTCGTTTATATTTTATTTAAAAAACGAGATTAATATTAATGCCTTAACTATTTTTCAAACTGTGAATTATATATTTGAGCATAAAAACCATCTTTTTTTAATAATTCTTCATGATTTCCAACTTCAACTATATCTCCTTCATTCATAACAAGTATTAAATCAGCATTTTTAATAGTAGATAATCTATGGGCTATAATAAATGAAGTTCTCCCCTCCATTACTTTATCCATAGCTTTTTGAATTAATTCTTCTGTTCTTGTATCTACATTACTTGTTGCCTCATCTAATATTAATATTTTAGGATTAGCAAGTATAGCTCTAGCAATAGTAAGTAATTGTTTTTGTCCTCCACTTATATTACTAGTTTCTTCATTTAAAACCATATTATAACTATCAGGAAGTGTTCTAATAAAATAATCTGCACTAGCAAGTTTTGCCGCCTCAATTACTTCTTCATCACTAGCATTTAAATTTCCATATCTAAGATTATCTAATATTGTTCCATTAAATAACCATGTATCTTGTAAAACCATTGCAAATACTCTTTCAAGTTCACTTCTTTTATAGTCTTTAATATTTTTCCCATCAAGTAGTATTTCTCCTCCATCAAGTTCATAAAAACGCATTAAAAGCTTAACAATAGTAGTTTTTCCTGCCCCCGTAGGTCCCACGATTGCTATTTTCTCTCCTTGATTTACTTTTGCATTAAAGTTTTTAATAATAGTTTTATCTTTATTATAACCAAATTTAACATTCTTAAATTCGATATTACCAACAACATTTTTAGTTAATAATACTCCATCATCAATAAATTCTTCATTATCTAAAAAGTTAAATATTCTCTCACTCGCCGCAATCATAGATTGTATTTGATTAGATATTTGTGCAAGTTGGGCAATAGGATTAGTAAATTGTTTAGAGTATTGAATAAAACTTTGAATATTACCAACTGTTATTTTCCCCTTTATCGCATATAATGCTCCAACAATTGCTATTATCGCATAATTTAAATTACCCACAAAATTCATAATCGGATGCATTAATCCTGATAAAAATCCTGCTTTAAAACCAGCATTATATAACTTTTCATTATCAACATTAAAATTATTTAAGACTTTCTCTTCTCCATTAAAAGCTTTAATAACTGTATAACCACTTATCATTTCCTCAACTTCTGCATCTACCTCGGCTAAATATTTCTGTTGATTAAAGAAGTATTTTTGGCTCTTTTTAGCTATTAACATAACAAATATACTTGCAATAGGAAGAATTAAAAGTGTAATAATTGCTAAAGTTACATTTATAGTACACATCATAATAAATATTCCTATTACTGTTACAATTGAAGTTATAACTTGAGTTAATGAATTATTTAAACTTAGTTGTAAAGTATCTATATCATTAGTTATAATAGATAAAATATCTCCAACATTTTGTTTATCATAATAAGACATAGGTAATTTATTTAATTTTAAAGATACTTCTTTTCTTAATTTATAACTAGTCTTTTGAGATACACCAGTCATAATTAAATTTTGAATATAATTAAATAAAGCACTAACTACATATAATACTAATAAACTTAAAAGAATTTTTTTAATATTAGTAAAATTAATACCACCTACTCCATTTAATTTAGCAATTAATCCTGTATATATTTCTGTTGTAGCATTTCCAAGTATTTTAGGAGATACTATTGCAAATATTGTACTACCTATTGCAAAGGCAAAAGATAAGATAATAAGTATTTTATATTCACTTATTCTTTTAAATAATTTTTTAATATTTCCTTTAAAATCTTTAGGCTTATCTCTCATTCTAGGTCCTCTTCTTGGCATTATAATTCCTCCTCCTTTATTTGAGAAAGAGCTATCTCTTTATATATCTTGCATGTCTTTACAAGTTCTTTATGCGTTCCTCGTCCAACAATTCTTCCTTCATTTAAAACAATAATATCATCGGCATTCATAATAGTACTTATTCTTTGAGCAACAATTAATACTGTCGCATCTTTAGCATAAGTTTTTAATGCTTTTCTAAGTTTTGCATCTGTTTTAAAATCTAGGGCTGAAAAACTATCATCAAATATATATATTTCTGGTTTTTTAGCAATTGCTCTAGCAATAGAAAGCCTTTGTTTTTGTCCTCCACTTACATTAGAACCACCTTGTGATATTGCACTTTGAAAACCATTTTCTTTTTCTTTTATAAAATCTAGGGCTTGACTTACTTCTGCTGCCTTTTCCATATCTTTATCATTTAACTCTTCACACCCAAATTTAATATTAGATTCTATTGTACCAGAAAATAATATTCCTTTTTGAGGTACATAACCAATTCTCTCACGTAGTTCTTTAATACTTGCCTTTTTAATATCTACTCCATCTACGTATATAGCACCTTCTGTTGTATCAAAAAATCTTGGTATTAAATTAATTAAAGTAGATTTACCTGAACCCGTTGAACCAATTATCGCAGTTACTGTTCCCGGCATAGCTTTAAAACTAATATCTTTAAGCATAGCTTCATCAGCATCAGGATATTTAAATGTAACATTTTTAAATTCTACTATACCCTTTTTATCATCACAAAAATCTTCTGTTATAGCATTTTCTTTAATTGTTATTTCTTTTTTTAATATTTCTTTTATTCTTTTTAAAGATATAATAGCTCTAGGCATCATAACAGATACTAAAGAAATCATTAAGAAAGCCATGATAATTTGCATAGTATAACTTATAAAGGCAATTAAAGTACCTATCTCTAAATTACCTATATCAATAGATTTCGCTCCAAACCAAATAATTAAAATACTAATAATATTCATAACAAGCATCATACTAGGCATCATAACACCCATAAGACGATTAACAAATAAATTAGTTTTAGTTAAATCAGTATTAGCTTTATCAAATCTTTTTTCTTCATACCTTTCTGTATGAAAAGTTCTAATAACAGGCATACCTGTAATAATTTCTCTTGATACTAAATTAACTTTATCTATTAATTTTTGCATTTTCTTAAATTTAGGAAGAGCAAAACCAAATAATAACCCAATTAATACTAAAATAGCTATTATGGCAACCGCGATTAACCAATTTAGAGGATTATCATAAACTTTAATAAAAGCACCTATTCCCATGATTGGAGCAAAAACAACAATTCTTAAAAACATAATAGAAAACATTTTTATTTGCTCAACATCATTCGTAGACCTTGTAATTAAACTAGAGGCCCCAAACTCTTTAAATTCGGCCGCACTAAAGGCAAGTATTTTATTAACTAATAAACTTCTTAATAAGAAACTTACCTTTGATGCAATCTTCCCTACTAAAAAACTTACAATTATTGCAATAATCATTCCTATAAGAGCAATAAAAAGCATTTGTATTCCTTTATTAATAATAAAATTCATTTGATAATCATTCATATTTACTCCAATAGAAGAATACATTTCACTTATACATAAGCCCCCAAATTCTTTTAGGACTGTATCATCAAAATTATCTACTCCTTTTAATAGACTATCACTTATTATTTTAAAATTATTATCGTCTAAATTCATTAACCATTCAAGAGCATTATTATCACTATCTACTGTAATATTTAAAGACTTAACTAAACTCTCATTATTAGCTTTAAGCATCCATGCAATAATTAAAGGTTTTTCAATTAACTTTTCTATTTTTTCTTTTTCATTTTCTTTTAAATCTTTTAATATATATATATTTTCTTTCTTTAAAATAGGATATAATTTACTATACTTATTATAATCGTCTTTACTTAAATTATCTTTAATAATATAGGTATAGGCTGTAAGTACTCCCCCATTTTCGTCTGTTAATCTAAGAATAGCATTATATATATCTTCACTCATTACTTCTGGTAAATTAGAAGAAATTCCTTTAGATGCAATACCATCATTTATGATACTTGATGTATATGTTGGTAGCTCTAAATCACAAAAAGCTTGGATAGCAAGTAATGCGATAACTATTACAATAGGAATTATAAATGATATTATAAATTTTTTCTTTTTCAAAAATTATCCCTCCAATTAAATATATTATTAACACAAGAGTAATTATAACACACTTAGATAATTATGTCTAATAAAATTAAATATTATCTTCAATATAATATTACTTAGATTATTTAGTTCTTTTACTTATATCTGGAAGTTCTTTTTTTAAAGTTTTATAATAATCTTCAAAGATTACTTGCCAATTTTTACATTTCATATCATTTATGTTGATAGTATATCTTTTACCATTATTTGTAACAACAATAACATTTCTACCAATATCAGTATAAATACCTCCATCATTTAAAAGAATATTGTTATAGTATTTGCCTTTTTTATCAAAAGCAATATATAAATCTCCTAATAAATATTCTGCGATTTCATTATTACCATATATTTGGGCTTTATTTAAAACTAAACAAAAACGCATTAATTTTTCTTTTAATATATCTTTATCGATATTATTTAAATAATTAAGCATTATATATCTATCGATGATATTTTCAAATATTATATTTATATATTGATAATCAAAATAAGGTCTATTATTTATAATAGTTAATAAATTTACAAAATCGTCAAAAGAATTAAGGGGAAAATTATCTAAGCTATGATTAATTATTTCTCTTTGAACTTGCATTACAGAATTTAAACTACTATCATGATAATATCTTTCACTACTTCTTATAATATTCGTAATAGCATGAATATTATAATTAGGAGTAAATTTATCATTTAAAAAGTAAAAGAAAGGGTTTTTATTTTGATTAATAAGAGAGTAAAATTTAGCCATTTTAATTTCATTTAAATATAAAGAAAAAGTTTTTAAATTCATTATATTCATAGTTAAATATTCTGTCATACCTTCATTTAAAATTCTTGAATCGGAAAATCTATCGTCTAAAAAACTTAAATCATGCATAACTAAAAAATGAATAAATTCATGACAAAAACTAGAACAAATACTATCTATATTTTCTTTATTAAGAGGATGAACAGTCATTTCATGTCTATCTCTTCTATATTCTCCCCCGATACTTTCCTCACTTTCATTTATTAATCTTATGGTTAATTGTTCAGTTCCGTTAGATAACAAGTATTTTTTAAAATAAGCATCCCAATCTTTAGCATCCATCAAATTATTCTTTTTAAAATAAGCATCTATTTTAGTTATAACTATTTTAAAAATTGGTATTAAAGAACTATCAATATTAATTTTTTTAATATTTTCTTCTGTTAAAAGATTTAAAAAAGGACTATTTTTCATCATATACACTTCCTAATTTTATTATATCATATTTTATTTGTTAAAAAAAGGGGCTGTAATGAAATGAAATAATTTCATTGAGCCCTTTTTTGTTTTGG
>CANQTE010000064.1 GCA_947626695.1 uncultured Bacilli bacterium
ATCAATGTTTTCTTCTGTAATCATACTTGTCCCTCCATATATAATATATTACCCGGACCCCCTCAAAATACTTTTTTTTATTTATAATTTTGACCTGTTTTTAGATGTTTTCGACAAATACCACCAAAGTTTTTATTTTTTTTAAAAAAATTAAGCATAAAAAAAGATAGCCTAAACTATCTAATTTTTAAATAAAACTATATTCATTATTAATAGTAAAGTTACATTAGCAACATATGTAAATTGAAAACGCTCACACTCCATGATGGACACTAATAAATCAGAAAGACATATTATCCAACCTTCTTTACTTTTAGGTTTAAATTCCTTTATACTAACTTTTTCTTTATAATTAATAAAAGGAAATATTTTTTTTAATAATACATGATGAAACATATGAGTTTTAATATCTTCTGCTTCTTTTTCTGATACATTAAAATATTTTTTAGCATTATTCGAGGCCGTGACAGGATGTCTTAAATAAGAATTCTCTGGTTTTTCTTTTCTAGTTCCTAAAAAGAAATCATGCAGTAAACCAGCTCTTGTAACTCCTCTTAAATCTGCTTTAAAAAACTTTCCTAACCTATAACTTAATTTAGCCACTCTTATTGAATGTTCATATTTACTTGTACCATGATGTAAATCTTTTTTTGTTTCTAAAAATTGCTCATTTTCTAATATATCACATATAAAACTAGTAAACTCTTTATTATTATTCTTAGTCATTAATTTAACACTCTCCTAAATTTCTTGACTACTAACATTATAATAAATTATATTTTATTTGTAAAGGCAAAATACATAGAAAATTATTCTATAACTAAAGTACCATCTAAAACATCAATATTAACTGTACTATTTAAACTTAGTTCATCTTTAATTATTTTATTAGCAAGAAGGGTTTCAATATTATGAGTTACAAATCTTTTAATAGGTCTTGCACCAAAAGATACATCATAACTATTATCAATAATAAAATCTTTCGCATTATCACTTAAATTAATTTTAATATTCATATTTTTAAGTCTTTCTTCTGTTTCTCTAATAATTTTATCTAATATTTTATATATTGTATCTTTTTGTAAAGCTTTAAAGACAATTATTTCGTCTATTCTATTAATAAATTCTGGTCTAAATTTTTGTTTTAAGATATCAATTACTTTTGTCTCTGATTCATTTTCTAATATATACTCACTACCTAAATTAGAAGTCATTATGATAATTGTATTTTTAAAATCAATTAATTTACCTGTACTATCTGTTATACGTCCATCATCTAATATTTGAAGTAAGATATTAAAAACATCAGGGTGAGCTTTTTCTATTTCATCAAATAAAACTATACTATAAGGATTACGTCTTACTGCCTCCGTTAATTCTCCACCTTCATTATATCCTACATATCCTGGAGGAGCCCCGATTAATCTTGAAACATTAAAGCTTTCCATATACTCCGAGCAATCAATTCTAATCATATGTCTTTCATCATCAAAAAGTTCTTCGGCAAGAGCTTTAGCAAGTTCTGTTTTACCAACTCCAGTAGGACCCATGAATATAAATGAACCAATTGGTCTATTAGGGTCTTTAATTCCACTTCTAGCCCTTATTATGGCATCACTAACAAGATTAACAGCATTATCTTCGCCAATTACTCTTTTCTTTAAATTATCCGCGAGATTAAGAAGTTTTTCTTTTTCCCCACTCACTAATTTTTGAATGGGAATATTAGTCCATTTAGCAACAATTTTAGCAATATCTTCTTCATCAACAACATCACTTAACATTTTAGAATTACTTTTACTTCTTAAATTTTCAAGTTCTCTTTCTAATGTTGGAATTTCACCATGTCTTAAGCGGGCCGCAGTTTCTAAATCATATTTATTTTCTGCTTGGTCTAATAAAAATCTTGCTTTATCTAATTCTTCTTTCTTTTTATTAATATCATCATTTAAAGTTTTTTCTTCTTCCCACTTAGTCCTCATGATATTTTCTTCTTCTTTTAATTCTTCTATTTCTTTATCTAATTCTAGTTTACGGTTTTTAGATATTTCATCTTTTTCTTTTTTAATAGCTTCTCTTTCTATTTCTAAGCTCATAATTTTTCTTGTTAAAGTATCTAAACTAGTAGGACTAGAACTCATTTGCATTTTTATCGTGGCACAAGCTTCATCTACTAAATCAATAGCTTTATCAGGTAAAAAACGGTCTGTAATATATCTATCGGCTAGAGAAGCAGCACTTACTAAAGCACTATCTTTAATATTAACACTATGGAATAACTCAAATCTTGATTTTAAACCTCTTAAAATTGTAATTGTATCTTCAACATTTGGTTCACTAACTTGAATTTTTTGTAAACGTCTTTCAAGAGCTCCATCTTTTTCAATATATTCTCTATATTCATTTAAAGTTGTTGCTCCAATTAAATGTATTTCCCCTCTTGCAAGCATAGGTTTAAGCATATTTCCCGCGTCCATAGCACCTTCTGCACCAGCACCTACTATCATGTGTATTTCATCAATAAAAAGAATTATATCACCATTAGAATCACTTATTTCTTTTAAAACTTTTTTAAGTCTTTCTTCAAATTCACCACGATATTTAGCACCCGCGATTAAAGCTCCTAAATCTAAAGACCAAATACGTTTATTCTTTAAAGTACTTGGAACATCACCCTTTATGATACGAATTGCAAGTCCCTCAACTATGGCCGTTTTTCCAACTCCTGGCTCACCAATTAAAACAGGATTATTCTTTGTTTTTCTTGATAGTATTCTAATAATAGACCTTATTTCTTCATCTCTTCCAATAACAGGATCTATCTTATTATTTTTAGCACTTTCTGTTATATCACGTCCATATTTTTCTAAAACATTTTCTTCTTCATTATTATTCATATTTGGATACATCTAAATCATCCTTTCTAGTAATAGATTATAAATCAAAAATTAGCACTTGTCAAGTGTGAGTGCTAATTATATTTTTTTATTATTAAATTATTTCATTTTTATGATAATCTAATATAAGACTATCATTAATTTCATTATAATATTTACGATTTAAAGATAAAGACCACGGAGTATTTTCTTTATGAGTTAAATCTACTAATTCCTGTGGAGAATAAGAAGCATATTTTGTTAAAGTTTTTTTAATCGACATACTTTTTTCTATTCCATCTCTAGAAGCTAATATTCTACTTTCATGAGGCATTTTTTTAACAGGTGTATTATATTTAGTTTTATTATCTTCTTCTTGTTTATTTTTTTTATTTTTATAAGATTTAGAAACACTTTTAATTACAGGGCCCAAAGGATACGCATATATTTTATCAATAAATAATTTTTTACCTGTATTACATAAATAATCGGCATAACAAAAATAAGTTAATTTTTCAAGTTTTAAATGGGTACATGGATATAAAGATATAATATATTTAGCTACATCTAAACCTGTCAAATCTCTATCCATATAAATTAAATTAATAAATTCTTCTAAATCTTTAATTAATTTAACATCTTTAAAATAAGCATCGTGTTTTACTACTGATTTCCAACTATCATTATCTGTTGGTATGTTATGAACTGATAAGTTTATATCACTACCACATTTATCTACAATTTTTTTATATACATTATCATAAACTTCATCTTTGATATTTGGAAAATCCATAGCAATTCTTCTCCCAACAGAATAAGCACTTGCTAAAAATATTGTATGTCTTGTCATTTTATTCACTTCTTTCATTTTCCCATTTAATATAATCTTGTTTATATACACCATGAGATTTATAATTATTATCTTTATCTTTATTTAACCATATTTGTAATTCCCACTCATATAATTTATTATTTCCTTTACCAAAATAAACATGAATAGCTTTATAATCTAATTTATTAGAATTAATACATTTTAATTTAGGATATTTATTTTTAATTAAATTTATGATATCTTCTTCTGTAACTTTGTCATTTATAATAATTCTAATTCCAAAAATATCATTTAAACATTTATTCAAAGGAATATTTCCATTTTCGTGAGTTTTAGTATATATTTCTAATTTATAATAAATTGAATTTTTAGTTTTTATTCTAGCTTCAATATTTTCGCTTAAATTTTTTATATACTTATCTACTTTATTAGATATCAAAAATTCGCGATAAACTAATATTTTTAATAAATATTCTCGATTATAATAAACTTTATTAACTGTAATTTTTTTCATATTAAAAGAATTAGGATAAGATTTATTTTCCCATAAGTTGTTTATATTTTCATATAATTTAAAAATGTAACATATTAAATCTTCTAATTCTTTCATATATTATTTAATCAAACTTTCTAACCCTAAAATTATCATATTATTTAACTTAGTTTCTCTATCTTTTGGACTTAAAACAATTTTTGAATATTTAGAATCCACAACCGTCATGATAGTTGTAGCCTCAATATTCATACTATTAGCAATATGACTAACCGCGAAAGCTTCCATTTCTTCTGTTAAAATATCATAACTTTTAGGTATTCTTGCAAATATTTTTTCAAAATCTACATATGGACCAAATACATCAGTCGTAGTAGTCATACCATATAATAACTTAATATTTAAAAGGTCGGCTGTTTTTAAAATTATTTTATTTAAATTTTCTGAAGTTTTTACAACACTCCCAACATACCCATTATAAGTATAAGCAAAATTAGATTCTGTATATATCTCTTTACTTAAAACTAAATCACCAATTTCACATTTAGGATTTACTCCACCACACGTGCCAATTCTTATAATTCTTTTAACATTAAAGAAATGAATAAGTTCAAAAACATAAATACTAGCACTTGGCATACCCATACCATGAGCCATGACAGTTACTTTAACACCCTTATACTCACCTGTATATCCTAGCATACCTCTTAAATCTGTAACTAACTGTGCATTATCTAAAAAATTCTCGGCGATATATTTTGCTCTTAATGGGTCACCAGGCATAATAACTGACTCAGCAATATCCGCATTTTTAGTTATATGAATAGGTTCTTCTCCTATAAACATCTAATCAACCTCCATTATAATTCTAACATATATTTAAATAATTTACTATTATTTTTGTGTTAATCTTTCTTCTATTGCCATTAATCTATTATATTTAGCTATTCTTTCCCCTCTAGACATTGAACCTGTTTTAATAAATGGTAAAGAAAGTCCTATTGCAAAATCTGCGATAAAAGTATCTTCAGTTTCTCCACTTCTATGAGATATAATCATTTTATAATTATTTCTTCTTGCATATATAATTGTTTTAATCATTTCTGTTACAGTACCAATTTGATTAGCTTTAAGTAAAATAGCATTACCAGCATTTAAATTAATTCCTTCACTTAAATATTTAACATTAGTTACAAAATAATCATCGCCTACAATCATTACTTTTTCACCAATTAATTTAGTTAAAACCGCAAGAGATTCAAAATCATTTTCCCAAAAAGGGTCCTCTATACTTATAATAGGATATCTATTAACTAAAGTAACATAATATTTAATTAATTCATCACTAGTTAAATTATTATTATCTAATTTATATTTTTTAGTAGTTTTATCATATAATTCACTCGCCGCGACATCAAGTGCAATAAATACTTCACTTCCTGGTGTATATCCAGCCCTTTTTATCGCGTCCATTATTAAATCTAACGCTAGAGTATTATATTCTAAATTAGGCGCAAAACCACCTTCATCTCCTACCGCCGTATTTAAATTTTGTTCTTTTAAAATATTTTTTAAACTATGAAATACTTCACTTGCTACTCTTATTCTTTCTTTAATAGTTTTTACAACCGGAACTATCATAAATTCTTGAATATCTAAATTATTATCTGCATGAACTCCTCCATTTATAACATTAACAAGTGGTATAGGTAAACTTACCTTTCCTCCTGATAAATAAGAATATAATTCTTTACCCTCTAATTTAGCCGCGGCCTTAATAGAAGCAAGAGATACCGCGAGCATAGCATTAGCCCCTAAATTACTTTTATTTTCTGTGCCATCAAGTTCTATTAAAGCTTTATCTATTGCTACTTGTTCTAAATCTTTATTAATTAATTTATCTTTAATAACAGTATTAATATTATTAACTGCTTTTAAAACACCTTTACCCATATATCTATTTTTATCATTATCTCTTAATTCTAATGCTTCTTTTGAACCAGTTGATGCTCCACTTGGTACACTTGCCGAAGCAGTTATTCCATTATCTAAAATAATTTTGGCATATACTGTCGGATTTCCTCTGCTATCTAATATTTCTCTTCCTATAATATTTACTATTTTAGCCATTATATCACCTTTTACTTCTATATTTAGTATATCAAAAATTAATTTATTTTAACAGATATTTAATATTAAAAATTATAATTTGACAAAAAATTTAAAAATTGTTACAATTGAAGTGGTGATAATATGAATTATACAAATTATATAAAAATTGATACTGATAACTTAAAGGCTAATCTAAACTATTTAGAAAATAATTATAACTATAAATATTTTATATTAGATGTTAGTAATAATGCTTATTCTCATGGTATGTATTTAATAAAATATTTACCTTCAAATATATATTTATATATAAATAATTTTAATGATTTACTACTTGCTAGAAAATATAATAAAGAAGTACCTATAATATATGCTGGAGAAATAACTTTAAATAATATTTATGATTTAATAATTAATAATGCTATTCTTTTAATAAAAAGTAATTTTATTTTAAAAAAAGCCCAAATAGATGAAAAAATAGATATAATATTAAATATAGATACTTTAGGTTTTAATGGAATAAGTAGTAAGCAAGAAATAAACGAAGTATTAGAAATAATTAATACTAATGAAAAAATAAATTTACTAGGTATTATGAGTGATATAAATAGTGATAATTATTTAGATTTTTGTGAATTAACTATTAATTTACCAAGCATACCCTTATATATTTTAAACAATGAAAAAGAAAAGTGCAAAATAAAACAATCTAATGCAATAAAATTAGATAAATCTATATATGGTATTAATTCTATAAACAAAAAGAAAATATTTAAAAAAGAAGAAAAAGGACCTCTAAAACAAGTATTTACTTTATATACGCATATAACTAAAATAAATACTGAAATAACAAAGAAGAAAGAAAAAATAACGGGTTCTATTCCACTTGGCTCTTTAAATGGCTTAAATGATTTAATAACATACGTTCAAATTCATAATACTTTATATAAAATAATAGATATATATGAAGAATATTCTTTAATAGAAATAGATAAGAATGTTAATTTAGATGACCCCGTTATTATTACTGGTCCTAGTAATCCTCTGGAAAATTATTTTGCCAAAAATACTTTAAATTACTTTAATTTATTTAGTAATCTTCCAATTATTTATAATGATTATACTTTAGAAAAAACTTTTATATATTAGTAAACTTATCTTAGGTTAAGTTTTTTAATTTAATAAACAATTTAGCTAAAAAAATAACCCCTATAATTAAATAGAGGTTAAAAGTTTAACAAATAAAATAATTTGACTGTCATTAAATGCAATACTGTTTTTAAAATTTAAAATAAATTCAATTCTTTTTTTAAACCATCTTGTAACACTTTTGAAAAATTTAAACCTTTTAAATCTGCCAAATTTTTTAACCACTCTGGCATAGTAACTGTCGTATTAACTGTTCTCCCTGATATCTTCTTTTCATGTTCAGCAACATCTAAACAAACCATAGTAATAAACTCATTATTTTTTACCTTAATTTTCATATAATCAAATGTTGGCTGTGGTAGATTATCTTTATATTCTGGTAACATATTATATAGTGCATCTTGAGCCATATAGTAAGCATCATCAAAGTCATCACCATAAGTAAAGATATTATCAAAATCAATAAATGTTACGTTATATTTGTCACCTTCTCTTGAAAATAGCGCTGGATAATAATATTTTCCCATAATTTTACAATTTGATTATCAAATTCATTACACAGGAATTATAATTATAGTTTAATTCCTGTGAGCTTTACAATTTGCGATAAAGTGCCTTTGGGAATATCTCCTTATGATTGGGAACTATACAAACTATATTGTCTTTTTTGTATTTCATATGTGAGCCTTTTTGACTTATTAATACCCAACCATCTTTTTCAAGTGCTTTTATCACCTTCCTGACAATCAAATTTTTATCTCCTTTCTATTTATAATTTTAACACAGTTTTTAACACGTGTCAACACATATTTATTATAT
>CANQTE010000065.1 GCA_947626695.1 uncultured Bacilli bacterium
TTTTAGTAAAACTAATGAATTTTTAAAGAAAAATGGGTTAAAAGAAATAGACTGGAGTTAAGCTTAACTAAAATTTAACATCTAATATTTGACATACATATATTTGTATAGTATAATTTAAATTAAGTAAATGGAGTGTAATAGTAATATGAATAATTTTTATGGAATATTATTAACTTTGGTTACAGGCTTATTTTTTTTAATCGGTGGGATAATATCATTTAAAGTACATAATAAAGATAAATTTAATCGTTTTAGTGTTGGTATGTCTTTTGTTATTATGTTAGGCTTAATAATATTAGATTTAATTCCTGAACTTAAAGAGTTATTTGAAGAGTATAGTACTTTTACTAGTTTAATTCTAGGAATTATCTTTGCACTTTTAGGGTTCTTATTATTAAAAGGACTAGATTTATTAATACCTCACCATCATGATGAAAATAAAAAAAATAAAAAAGAACATATTGAACATATTCACCATGTAGGACTTATAACAATAATAAGTTTAATTTTGCATAATATTCTTGAGGGTTTTGCTATATTTGGTCTTGCTATCAATGATTTAAGAGTAGGAGCTTTAATTGCTTTATCAGTTGCTTTGCATAACATTCCTTTAGGTATTCATATATTTAGTTCTTTAGATATAAAAAGAAATAAAATACAAACTTTAATACTTATTTTATCAAGTTTAATTGGTGGTTTAATTTTCTTGGGTTTTGGTAATATTAGTAATTTAATTATTGGAATTATAACCGCGATTACTTTAGGAATGATTATATATATTGCTTTCTTTGAATTATTCCCCGAAATTAAAAAAACATATAAAAGAAAAGAAACTCTAATGGGACTTTTAGTAGGAAGTATAATATTTATAATTTCAATATTTATGTAGGAGGTAAGTATGAAAAAAGTTTTAGTTACAGGTGCTGCAGGTGCTATAGGACTTAAAGTAATTAAATATTTACTTAGTGAAGGTAAATATGAGATAACCGCGCTAGATTTAAGAACTAAAGATGTAATGAAAAAGTTAAGGAAATATCGTCGCAGAGTTAATGTTATATATGGAGATATTACAGATGTTATTCTTATGGAAGCATTAGTAAAAGACCAAGATTATATTATTCATTTAGCAAGTGTTATGCCACCTCTTGCGGATATTAAACAAGATATATGTAATTTAATTGAATATAGGGGAACAGAAAATATGATTAAGTCAATTAATTATTATAACCCTGATTGTTTTATGATTTATGCATCATCAACAACTATCTATGGCGATGTAAGCGAGGCAAATACTTCTCTTAAAGGAAAAGTTTTAGAAATAGATTATTATAGTAAAAATAAATTAAAAACAGAAAAATTAATTCAAAATAAACTTAAGAATTATACTATTTTAAGACTTCCTTTAGTTTTATGTAATCCTAAGAGTAAAGCTTTTATGTATAATGTTAAGAGAAATAGTTATGTGGAAGCTATCACCGATAATGATGCAGCCTATTGTTTTGCAAGTGCAATTAATAAGAGTGATGAGCTTAATAAAAAAGTCTTTAATGTTGGAGGAGGAGATTCTCTAAAAGCTAAATATGGTTTAATTTTAGCAAATGTTTTAAATATATATGGCTTAAGTTTAAATTATTTATTAAATTTATTTTTCATTGATAAAAACTTTTATTCTCATGTTTATACAGATAGTGATAAATTAGAAGATATATTAGAATTTAGAGGTGATTCATTATCTTCATATTATATGCGTTTAAAAAGAGAAGTTAAAGGAAGAATTATTAGAAAGATACTTGCTAAACCTTTTGTCTTTATCTTAAAAAAGAGGTTTAAATGATTGGTCTTGCATTAGAAGGTGGAGGAGTTCGCGGTTCATATGAAGCTGGTGTTTATATGGCTTTTTATGAGCTTGGAATTCATATTGATGGTGTATGTGGAACAAGTATTGGAGCTTTAAATGGTGCTATTATTGCGAGTGGGGAAGGAGAGAATTTACCTAAAATATGGCGAAGTCTTTCTATGGCTCATGTTTTTGGCTTAACAGACGATTTTGTTAATTTATTATTAAATAAAACTATAAATAGTAATTTAATGAAACTTTCTTTAGTAAATATTATTAAGATATTAAGTAATAAAGGCCTAGAAATAAAAGGAATAAAAGAAGTAATAGATAAGTATATTTCGGAAGAAAAACTTTTAAATAGTAATATAGACTATGGCCTTTGTACAGTAAGATTTAAAGATTTAAAACCTTTATATTTATTTAAAGAAGATATGAATAATCATATTAAAGAATATATTTTAGCAAGTTCTTTTTTACCATTTTTTAAAAGAGAAAAATTAATTGATAATAATTATTATTTAGATGGGGGCTTTTATGATTTAGGACCAGTTAATATGCTTTTAAATAAAGGCTATAAAAAAGTTTATTTAGTAAAAGTGCATGGAATAGGAATTACCAGAAAATATGATAAAAATGCTAATGTTATAGTTATAGAATCTAAAAGAAATTTAGGAGAATTATTAGATTTAGACCCTAAAAGAATAGAAGAAAATATTAAAATGGGTTATTATGATGCCATAAGAGTATTAAAGAATTTAGATGGCGAAAAATATGTTTTTAAAAGAAGAAGTGATAGATACTATAAATTTATTAATAAAAATGTCAGTAAATATTTATATAAACGAGTAAAAAATTTTTTTAAAGCAAAAGATATACGAGAAACTACCATTAAAGCTTTAGAGTATATCATGGAAGGTAATAAATTTAATTATTATAAAATATATGATGTTGCTAGAGTTATTAGAGTTTTAAAAAAAGAAAATGAGTATTCTTTAGTATATAAATATGTAAAAAAATTAAAGAATAGTTGTATTTAAACTTATTTTATTTTATAATAAAAGTACTATAGGGTTTAGAAAAGGAGTTAGTATATGAGAAAGAGAGTTAAAATAGTAGATTCGAGTAATGTATCTCGCGAAGCTATTGTTTATAGAGTAGATATTACAATGGGAGGAACTATTGTTATAAGTTATTATGATATTGAAAATAATAATACTAATAGTTTTTCAGAAATAATATATAGAGATGGAACATGGTGTAAAACTCCGTATCATTTAAAATGGGAAGAATATGTTTTTAGACCATATAATGAAGAAATTAGTAATGAAATAATTAATGAATTAGAAGTAATAGAAGAGTTAGTTCCTAAAATTAAACCCTTAAAACAAGAAAAAGCAATACCAAAAGAACCAAAAGAAATAGTTAATTTAGTTATGTATGCGAATGAAGATGAAAGTACAGTTAATTTAAAACCAGAATTAGAAGAATATAAATATAATTTAGATATTTTAACTTCCTTTTTTGATAAAGGCTTTATTGATATTAATAACCAAAAACAAATATTTAAAAGAATAGATATTTCTAATCAAGATAAACAAGACATAATAAATTATATGTTAAGATATTATTTTAAAGATAATAAACTTGATATATCAAATACTAGCTCTTTTTCTGTTAAAACTACATCTGGTGTTAATTATTTAGTTAATCTATCATCTTGTGCTAATTCTTCTTTATTTTTTCAAGTCTTAAATGCAAGCTCTATAGAAATTGATAGGTCAACATCAAATATAGGTATTAATAGAGTATATAATAATTATTTAGATATGGCTTTAAATTATGTAATACCGATGGAAATATTTATAAGTAATAATAGAACAAGATAATTACTACTAGACACTTTTTATTTCTAATGTTATAATTGAATAACGAATTTTGGAGGGATATTTATGGGACGAGCTTATGAGGTTAGAAAAGCAAGCATTCAAAAAACAGGTGCTATGAAAGCAAAGTTATATTCTACTTATGCTAAAGAAATATATCTCGTGGCTAAAAAAGGAACACCAGAGATAGAATCAAATATTTTTTTAAAAAGAATTGTTGAAAAAGCAAAAAAAGAACAAGTTCCTAGTGATATTATAAATAGAGCAATAGAAAAAGCTAAAGGTTTAGGAGGAGAAGATTATCACGAGGTAATATATGAAGGTTTTGGACCTGGTGCTTCTACTTTAATTATTAAAACTTTAACTGATAATGTTAATAGAACAGTTGGTATGGTTAGAGCGGCCTTTAATAAAGTTAATAAAAGTTTAGGTGTATCTAACAGTGTTTCTTATAATTATGATTATTTAGCTATTATATCTTTTAAAACAGACAGAGAAGAAGAAATATTTGATAGTTTACTTGAAAAAGGAATAGAACCTAATTCATTTGAAAAAGAGGATGATGAATTAGTTATAAGTGTTAATCCTAATGATATAAATACTACTAAAGATATTATTGAAAGTATTATTAATGATGTTTCATATATAATAGATGAAGTTGGAATGTATCCTAAAAATAAAGTTACTTTAGAAAGTGAAGATTTAGAAACTTTTGATAAACTTTATAATATGCTGAGTGAAATAGACGATGTGACTGAAATATATCATAATGTTTTAAATAAGAAAGAAGATTAAAATTTTAAATATAACTATAAGTAAGAGAAATCTTGCTCTTTTTATGTAACATTTTTCTCTAATAATGAATTTTGCTATTTTTAAAATTGAAATAATGTATTATAATAATAAATGGTGATATTATGATTAAAATATGTGATGGTAATAAAGCTTGTAGTGATGTTGCGTACTTTTTTAGTGAAATATGTTCTATATATCCTATTACACCATCTAGTCCTATGGCATCTAATGTCGATAATTTAAGAAAAAGCAAATTAAATTTATATGATAGTGTGCCTGAATTAATTGAAATGCAAAGTGAAGCCGGGGCTGCAGGAGCTTTACATGGTGCTTTAATAAGTGGTTCTTTAGCGACTACTTTTACAGCTAGTCAAGGTTTACTTTTAATGATACCAAATATGTATAAAATCGCAGGTGAAATGCTTCCTGGTGTAATACATGTTGCTGCGCGTACTATTGCCACAAATGCTTTATCTATTTTTGGTGACCACAGTGATATTTACGCGACCCGAGAAACTGGTTTTGCTCTTTTAGCATCTTCCAATGTCAGTGATGCGCAAAACTTAGCCGCGGTAGCTCATTTATCAGCAATTAAAAGTAGTATTCCATTCCTTCATTTTTTTGATGGCTTTCGAACAAGTCATGAAATTAGTTCTATTCAAGAATTAAATTTAAGCGAGTTAAAAGATATTATTCCTTATGAAGAATTAGATAATTTTAAAAATAAAGCTTTAAATATTGATTCTAAACTAGAAAGAGGTTTAGCATTTAATGAAGATATATACTTCCAAACACAAGAAGCTCGTAATGTTGATTATAATAATTTACCTAATATAGTTAATAATTATATGGAAGAAATAAATAAAATCATGGATACTAACTATAAGCCTTTTAATTATTATGGGGTTGAAGATGCTACTAATATAATAATTGCAATGGGAAGTATTACTGATACTATAAAATTAGTTGTTGATAAAGAAAATAAAAATGGTAAAAAGATAGGAGTTATAATAGTTCATTTATATCGTCCCTTTAGTGAAGATTACCTTCTTAAAGTTATTCCTAAAACTGTTAAAAATATTGCCGTTTTAGATAGAACTAAAGAAGCAGGTTCTAATGGAGAACCTTTATACTTAGATGTTGTTAATGCTCTTAAAAATACAAATATAAATGTTGTTGGAGGAAGATTTGGTCTTGCAAGTAAAAATACTACTCCCGCGGATATTAAAAGTGTATTTACAATGTTAGAAAAAAGTCCAAAAAATAATTTTACAATTGGAATAATAGACGATGTTACAAATACTAGTTTAGAAAAAGAAGATTATAATATTGATTTAAATGCCCACGAAATGTTAATATATGGCTATGGTTCTGATGGCTTAGTTAGTGCATCAAAAGATATCTTAAAAATCATGGGTAAAAAAGGTTTCTTTGTTAATGGTTATTTTTCCTATGATTCTAAAAAATCAGGAGGAGTAACAGTAAGTAATTTAAGAATGGGAAATAAACCTATTAATGCTCCTTATTATGTTACTAATCCTAAATTAATAGTTATAAGTAAAGATGAATATTTTAAAAAGTTTTCTATGCTTGATAATATTAAACAATTTGGTGAAATTATTATTAATACTAATAAAAGTGATGAAGAATTAAATAATATAATAAATGCTAAAGATTTAGAAATAATAAATAAAAGAAATATTAAAGTATATAAAATAGATGCTGATAAGATAGCTAAAAAATCTAATATTGCAGGTAAAATAAGTAAAATAATAGAAATAGTAATATTAAATAAATTAAATGTCGAAGATGCTTATGTTTTATTAAGTAATAGTATTAAAGGGACTTTTAAAACTAAAGGAGAAAATATAGTTAATAATAATTTAAATGCTATAACAAGTGCTTTTAATGAACTTAAAGAAGTAAAAATAACTAAAGAGTATAAAAAAGAAAATGAAGAAGCATTAGATGTAATAAGTAAAATAAATAAAAGACTAGGTAGTACTCTAACTGTTAAAGAATTATCTACCTTTAAAGATGGAGCTTTCCCAACATCTCTTAGTAGATATGAAAAAAGGGGAGTTAATAAAAGTGCTCCTCATTGGTTAAAAGAAAATTGTATAGAATGTGGTAAATGTAGTTTTGTTTGTCCTCATGCTGTTATTAGAACATTCATTACTAAAGAAAAAAATAATGATAGTATTCCTTATATAATTAATAAAGGCTATAATTATCAGGTTTTAGTAAGTGAACTTGATTGTACAGAGTGTGGTTTATGTATAAATGAGTGTCCTGGTAAAAATGGTAAAAAAGCTTTAGAATTTGGTCCTCTTAATATAGAAAGACAAAGACTTGCTAATAAATATTTTAATGATTATGAAAATCCCCCAATATTTAATAAATTTACTGTCGCGGGTGCTAGTTTATGTTCTCCTAAAATAGAATTTAGTGGTGCTTGTGCGGGGTGTGGAGAAGTTCCTTATATTAATTTATTTACTCGTCTTTATGGTGATGAACTTGTTATTGCTAATGCCACGGGGTGTTCTAGTATTTATGGTGGTTCTGCTCCATCTACTCCTTATAGTATTCCTTGGGCTAATTCTCTTTTTGAAGATAATGCTGAATTTGCGTTAGGTATGCATTTATCTTATGAGTCTAAAAGAAATTTAATTAGTAAAATAATGAAGGAAGAAATAGAAAATGTTGATAAAAAAGTAAAACAAGAATTTACAAAATTTTTAGAAAATAAAGATGATTTTACTATTACCCGAGAAGTAAAACAAAATTTAATGGCTTTAAATATTCCAACTAAATTAAAAAGTTTATTAAAATATATTCCTTCAAGAACTGTTTTAGCAATCGGAGGAGATGGTTGGGCTTATGATATTGGGTATGGTGGTTTAGACCATGTTTTAGCTACGAATAAAAATATTAAATTTTTAGTTTTAGATACCGAAGTATATTCTAATACAGGAGGACAATCAAGTAAAGCAAGTGCTCTTGGACAAGTATCAGAGTTTGCCGATTTAGGTAAAAAAACTAATAAAAAAGATTTATTTAAAATGGCTATGGCTATACCTAACTGTTATGTTGCAAGTATTTCTCTTGGCGCTAATATGATGCAAGCAATAAAAGCTATAAAAGAAGCTATGGAACATGATGGCCCGGCTTTAATTATTGCTTATAGTCCATGTATAGAACAAGGAATTAAAACAGGCATGATAAGTTCAATCGAAGAAGAAAAACTAGCATCTTCAGTAGGCTTTACTTTAATTATGCGTTATAATCCTAGGAATGAAAAACTATATTTAGATAATGCAGAACCTAACTTTGATTTATATGAAAAATTCTTAGATAATGAAGTTAGATTTAATGCTTTAAAAATAAAAAATAAAGATTTAGCAAGTAAACTTTTAAATGAACAAAAAGAATATGCTCAAAAAAGATATTTATATTATAAAAATTTAAGCGAAAAAAATGAAAGACAGTAAATGTGTTTATTGCCTTTTTCTTTTCTGTGTTTTTCTTAAAATGTATCTTCCCAAAGGTTTTCTAAATAAATTAAACAAAATATAAAGATAATAATATTTTATCAGTTATGAATAGCACTAGATTAAAACAAGATATAAGAAATTTAGAGA
>CANQTE010000066.1 GCA_947626695.1 uncultured Bacilli bacterium
ATTTTTGATAGAAGTCTTTATTTAAGGGCTTCTTTTTCATTTTTTCTACATAACTAAATTTTCTACATAAAAATAAAAAAATAAATGTTATTATAGATTATTTTAATATAGATATTAATAATAGAAAAAGTATTAATAGTATAAATAAACTAATATTAAATAATGCTGTTAATCAAGATATTTCTAATATTTCTAAATATTATAGGAAGTTATTAAAGGAATATGAAGAATTAATAAAAGATTTAGATATACCATTAGTTTTAAATAAGGATTTCCAATTAGAAAACTTAATTAAATTTTTTGATATTAAAATTTTACTTGAAAGTGATATTTTGAAAAATATTTTAACTTTAATAGATTTATACAAAGAAACTAAAGAAATAGATATTATTTTTTTAATAAATATTAAACAATATTTATCTGATATAGAACTGCAAGAATTATATAAATATTCTTTATATAATAATGTATTTATAGTGCTTATAGATTCTCAAGTATATGGAGAAAAAAGAAAATTTGAAAAAAAGCTAATAATAGATGATAATTTAGAAGAATATGTGTTATAATAGATATGATAATTTAGATTGATTGCCATTTAAGATATATATTTTTATCTATGGAAAATTATGATTTAAAATCTATTTTGAGGTTTTAGATCTATGTTATCTTAAATGGTATTAAAACTGTTCGCTTTTTGGCGACGGTTGCCAGTGAGTTTTAGATCTATGTTATCTTAAATGGTATTAAAACATGGACTTATTATACCTTTAGTGGGAATACGTTTTAGATCTATGTTATCTTAAATGGTATTAAAACAAGTAATTAAAAAAGCCTATGATACATGGCGTTTTAGATCTATGTTATCTTAAATGGTATTAAAACAATACCTTAGTTTTACATCTTGTTTTAAAAGTTTTAGATCTATGTTATCTTAAATGGTATTAAAACTAAAACAATTCCTCCTTGGGTACGTGTTGGGTTTTAGATCTATGTTATCTTAAATGGTATTAAAACAATATACCGACTATGTATATAAAGTACTTGGTTTTAGATCTATGTTATCTTAAATGGTATTAAAACTTGAAATGAAGATAAAAGGCTGTAGCAATAGTTTTAGATCTATGTTATCTTAAATGGTATTAAAACTTGATGTCACTAAGATGTGGGTCTATCCTAGTTTTAGATCTATGTTATCTTAAATGGTATTAAAACTCTTGTATTCCGTCCACTCTTTGTATAGGTGTTTTAGATCTATGTTATCTTAAA
Source organism: uncultured Bacilli bacterium (assembly GCA_947626695.1). GTDB lineage: Bacteria > Bacillota_I > Bacilli_A > RF39 > UBA660 > Caccenecus. The sequence goes on from CANQTE010000066.1 coordinate 1,267, forward strand.
TGGTATTAAAACTCATTTGTAATCATATTACCACCTCATTATGTTTTAGATCTATGTTATCTTAAATGGTATTAAAACGCATATGATTTAAAATAAATAATAAATCACGTTTTAGATCTATGTTATCTTAAATGGTATTAAAACCAGGACTATGCTTCTTTAAGCAAAGTTTACGTTTTAGATCTATGTTATCTTAAATGGTATTAAAACAATATTTTAGTAGTTGGTGCAGTATGTCATGTTTTAGATCTATGTTATCTTAAATGGTATTAAAACTAGATAATCATATAATAGGTGCTAGAACTCGTTTTAGATCTATGTTATTTTAAATGGTATTAAAAATAATGACTAAAGGTTAATGCAACATATATGGAAAATAAAAATTATTATATTATTTATAATCGTGGTATTATATATGTGGAGAACGAAAAATGAAAAAATATACAGATTTAAATAGACAAATGGAACACTTATCAGGAGTTATAAGAATGTTCTACATGTTTGAAGATAGACATAATTCTGATAAAGAAATTTGTTTCATATGTGATTTTGTTGAGGAAATGGCATCTAAAGAAAGGCTAGAAGATGTTTCTGAAAAATATCATAATATATTAAGAGAATATATACCAAGAATAAGCGATATAGAAAAAATAGCACCTGATATTGATACAAAAATCATTTTTAATAAATAAAGTATTTTTCTATCTTAAATGACTTCTCAAAGTAAATATAACTCATATTTTAAAATTGCTTATACAATGAGAATTAAGACAAAATTGCTCTTCCTTTCTTGACTATAAAAATATTATGCTTTATAATTTATAATAAAGGAGGAGTTGATATGCAAGAGAAAAAAGAAAAGGGAACAACTAGAAAAAGTACTGTTAAAAGTAAAACAGCGACATCTACTAGAAGTACTACAAAAAGAGTAGCTACAACCAAAATAGATGTAAGTAAAATTGATACTAAAGAGGAAGTTCGTCCTACTAAAAGAAATGTTGCAATTGAGTTATGGCGTTTTATTATAGCTATTACTATAATTGGGTTCCATACTGGTTGGATAATTGCTCGTACATGTAATGGGTCAAATGGATACTTTATGGAAACAACAAATTGGTTTTTTGGTTCAAGTGAAGTATTATTAATATTTACTTTAACAGCTGGATATTTTATGGTATCACACTTTAAAAAGAGAAATAAAGATGCGGAATATCAAAAAACTAGTGCTTCATCTAGGGCATGGCAGTACACTTGGAGTAGAATTAAAGGCTTAATACCTGTCTTAATTTTAGGCTATATCTTAGGTATATTTATTAGTACTAAATTCTATTATCCTGATTATAATTTCCAACAAATATGCACTATGACGATTAATAGTGTTTGGGAATTTTTAGGTTTCCATGCAGTTGGTTTACGTAGTACTGGTAGTGAATTTTTCAATTTAAATGGTCCTTTATGGTTTATTTCAGCAATAATAATTGTTGGTTATTTCCTATATTGGGGCTTATGTAAAAGTGAAGATACTATGCGTGGTTTAGTTGCTCCATTTATTTTCGTTTTTCTAAGTGGCTGGTGGGCTTTTACTGATACTCGTGCTGCTCAAACAGCGTGGTCAACAATAGGTTTGCAAACAGCATCTACAAATGGTATGGGTGGTTCGGCAACTAGTGCAACAGCATTTCTAGGTTTTAACAATGGACTTCTATTTGTTATGTTAGGAATGTTAGGTGGTATTCTTTTATACTATATAATCGATTACTTAAAGTCACGTAAATTCACTAAAGGTGGAATTATGGGCTTAACAGTTCTTAATGTTGTTGCCTCTATCTTATTATTATGGTACACGATTTACCCAGCAACATGGTTTAATTTAGACCGTTGGACAGTATCATTATTATGTATTCTAGTAATTGGTTTAACACTATTAAGTAAAGATTATTTAACTAAATTTTTAAATAATGAGGCTACTAGTAATATATTTGCTTACTTAGGAAGTATATCTTTATATGTTTATATGTTACATTATCCTGTTGCAATATTCATGTTAAGAGTACTAGGACAAAATACGGCAGAAACAACATATTCATTTTGGATAATCTTTATTCCAACTGTAATTATAACAGTCATATTAAGTATTTTAGTAAAAATGATTATGGATGCAACATTAATGAAGAAAAAAGCTTAAAGATAGTGCAAACTATCTTTTTTCTTGCTATAATATAAATATAATTTGGAGGTATATATGAAAGTAATAAATATTAATGAAGTAGCATCTCTTATAAATAATAAAGATACAGTAGCTATATCAGGAAGTGGTGGCTCTGGGTCACCTGAGGCTCTTTTAAAAGCATTGATGGATAGTTTTAATAAAAATAAAACACCTAATAACATAACAGTTGTTACTGGTATTTCTCCAGGTAATTTAACTAAAGATTTAGTTGGTATGAATATGCTAAGTAAAGAAGGATTAGTGGGAAAAGCAATATGTGCTCATTTAGGTATGGGAAAACTTTTTGGGGAAGCTATTGGTAAAAATATATTTCCAGCATTTGCTCTACCACTTGGAGTTTTAAATCATTTATTAAGAGCTATCGCGGGACATGAACCAGGTATTATAACACATATAGGACTTGATACTTTTGCAGACCCTAGATTTGAGGGTTGTTGTGCTAATGAACTGGCTAAAGATGAAGAACAGATTGTAGAATTAATTAAAATAGATAATAAAGATTATTTATTTTATAAATCTTTTCCTATTAATGTTGCTCTTTTAAAAGCGACATATGCAGATGAAGCTGGGAATATAAGTTTTGAACATGAAGCTGTTTTAGGAGAACAATTTAATATGGCGGCGGCTGTTCATAATTCTGGTGGTATAGTAATTGTTCAAGTAGAAGATATTAAACCTAAGGGAAGTCTTAGGGCTAAAGATTGTTTAATCCATAGTAAACTGGTAGATTATGTTGTAGTAGCAAAGCCAAATACTAATCTTGGAGAATATAATTTACCTATTTATCGCCCAGAATATACAGGAGATAAGAAAGTACCTTTAAAGAGTATTCCTGTAAAAGCATTAGATGAGAGAAAAGTTTGTGCAAGAAGAGCAGTCTTAGAATTAAAAAAAGGTGATGTGATTAATTTAGGAGTTGGTATGCCTGATGTTGTTGCAAGTATTGCCGCGGAAGAAGGTGTATTTTCTGACATAAATTTATCAATTGAATGTGGACCAATGGGTGGTATTCCTGTTGGAGGTATCGCGTTTGGGGCCACGATTAACCCTGATAGTATTATACCGACTGCTGAAAATTTTGACCTTTATAATGGAGGATTTTTAGATGTTGCCGTATTAGGACTTGCCGAAGTAGACCAAGAAGGAAATGTTAATGTTTCAAAGTTTGGTACTCGTATTACAGGGCCAGGTGGATTTATAAATATTACTCAAAGTACTAAAAAAATAATATTTATAGGGACATTTACCGCGCTTAATCTTCAAGAAAAAATATCTAATGAAAAGTTAATAATTGAACATGAAGGAGAAAAAAGAAAGTTTGTTAAAAAAGTAGAACAAATAACTTTCAGTGGAAAAAATGCTTTAAAAAATAATTTAGATATTCTTTATGTAACAGAAAGAGCAGTTTTTAAATTAACTAAAGAAGGACTTGAATTAATTGAAATAGCACCAGGTATAAATTTAGAAAAAGATATATTAAATAATATGGAATTTAAGCCAATAATATCAAAAAATTTAAAAGAGATGGATAGTAGAATATTTAAAGATACTAAAATGGGGGTAATATTAAAATAGCAAAAAATATTAAAATATTAAAAATTATTTACAATATATATTAAAATATGATAATATTTAAATGTAGAACATTTAAGAAGAAATGCCTACGAAATAATTATTTATTTATGAAAGACATTTATCGTCCAGTTAAATTTTATTTTAACTTTTATGATGGTAAGTGTCTTTTATTATTAGAATTACTTCAATCATGGCAATAATTTAAGTAAGAATTAAGCAAGATAATATTAATAAATTGTAAAATTGTAAAAATTATATTTACAATATATATTAATTTATGTTAAAATCAGAACGTAGAACATTTAAGAACAAATGCCTACGAAAATTCTATTTTCTAAAGACATTTACTGTAATGTCAAATTTTACGTTGACTACAGTAGATGCCTTTTTAAATTCTATTAATTTTTGTAACAGATTTAAAAATTCTAGAATTTCTTCTATCATACCTATGCCCTCCTCCGTTTTAAAACCCCCTGATTACAGTAAAGGCTAAAAATGGAAAGGAAACTACAGAGGTAGGCACCCGCCTTAAATGTTCATTTATATTGTACAACTAAACCTTAGAAAAAAGCAAGAAAATTCGTTCGACACAATTCGACATCACTTATTTTAAATACTTAGGACTGTCTATTTTACCAAGTAAATAATCTGCTGATATATTATAATTTTTAGAAATAAATATAATAAAATCTATATCAGGTATAGTATAACCTTTTTCATAATTAATAATAGTAGTTCTACCTATATTAAATTTACTAGCTAATTTTATTTGAGTAATATTTTTTTCTTTTCTTATTTCTTTTAATCTTTTAATAAATAATTCTTTATTATATTCTTTTTTCATATTAGAATAACTTTTCTCTTTAGTATTATCAATTAAATAATCAACAGCTATATTAAAGAAATCACATATATCAATTAATCTTTTAAGAGGTATTCTTTCTATACCCTCTTCCCATAAACTATAACTACTTTTAGCAACATCTATTTTTTGTGCTAAATCTTGCATTGTTAATGAAAAGTCTTCTCTTAAATTTTTTAATTTTTCTATATTCATAAATTAACCACCAATTTAATAATTACATATTTTTTTTCAAAAGAAATAATTGTCTGCTAATTTTGAACATTTTTCTTGACTTTTAAGCTTAACAAGTTTATAATTTAAATATAAGTTAGAAATTTCTAATATTATTGATAATTAGAAAAGAGGAAGATAATTGAAAATAGAAAAATTAATGAAAAGAAAATATATTAAAACAAGTATTATAGTTTTAGTAGTAATAAGTATAATGGGAGTAATATTCATAAATAGAAGTAAAGCAAAATATCGAGTAACTCAAAGTATACAAGTAGTTAATGGAACAGTTAATTATAAACCTGCTGATTTTAGTTTAATAAGTATTAATTTGCAAGAAAGTAAAGATAGTAGTAATTATATTTCAAGCGAAAAAGTACCAACAACTGGATATAAGCTAAATGAAGATAAAACATATTGTACTATTAATGGAACAAAATATGAAGGAAAAAATGCTTATAATGGACAAGGAATAAAAATAACTTATAGCGATACTATGAATTTTAACGGTATTAATAAAGCAAATACTAAATGCTATCTATATTTTGATGTACGAGAATTGTTAATTGATAAATTAGGCATAAAAGTAAACGGTACAAACGAAGGATGTCCTGCATATGAAGACGCGCCGTCAATAACTACTATAGAAGATAAAAAAAGTTTATTATGCAAGGGAATAGACGATTTTGGAGATACATATTATTATCGCGGTGCAGTACTAAACAACTGGGTAAAACTTGGAAATATTTATTGGCGAATAATAAGATTTAATGGCAATAGTACTATTAGACTAATATATTCTGGAACAAAAACCCCTGCTACAACTGGAGACGAAACTCAAATAGAAAAATCTGCATTTAATAATAATTTTAATGGCTCACAATATGCAAAATATATGTATGGTACTAATACAAGCAGTACTATAAAAAGTGTATTGGATAGCTGGTACAATACCAATTTGAAAAAATATGTAGACATATTAGACGGAAAAAGTGGCTTTTGTAATGACGCAGACGACGGATATGCTACTGATTACCAGTATTATTTTAAACCATATGATAGAATAGTAACTGATAAAAAACCAACATTTAAATGCGGGACCCCTACAGAGAATCTATTTACAACAAGTGATGGAACATATGGCAACCAAAAATTAGATTACGCAATAGGGCTAATTACTGCTGACGAAGCTAGCTTTGCTGGAGCCGCAGGTTACGAACGTAACACATACTATTATTTATATACTGGTAATGGATATTGGACAATGTCCTCTTATGGGTATACTACAAATATTGGTAATCATTCTAATGTCTTTATAATTAACTCAACAGGTTATCTTAATTCAAGAAGCGTACAAGAAAAGTATGATGGAATCAGGCCAGTAATTAACCTCAAGGCAGACACAGAGTTTAAAGAAGGCGGAGATGGCACTTCTACTAATCCATACGAGGTCGTAATTTAACTTGCTTAAGTAGCTCTAATATTATACTTAAGCATGATTTGGTGGGTACTCCCCACTTTTTTATTTAAATTAAAAAACCCAAATTGGGTTTACTTATTCTTTTTCTTCTTATCTAAATTTTTATTAATAAATTTAACTTTAACACCTTTAACTTTTCCGAATTGTTTTTTTACACCTTCAGGTAAGTTTTTCTTAATAACTTTCATGAGCCCACCTCCAACTTGTAAAGATATTATAACACTAAATAAAGATATATGCTACTAAAAATTGTTTTAATTATTTAAATT
>CANQTE010000067.1 GCA_947626695.1 uncultured Bacilli bacterium
TTTCCTTTCATATATTTATTATACACAAGTAAAATTCTATAAATTAACATTTATTTTCGTTTTACTTTTATAAGTCTTACAACTTATTTTTCCTGCTTTTCCGACAGTCACTGCCGTACTTTTTACTTTAATTATTTTGTTTTAATTTTAATATAAATTTATAATTACGATTAATTAACATAACATATACCTCCCTGATAATATCATTGTATCACACGAACATAGGTATTGTCAAACATTTTTTTGCTTTTAATATTTTTTAATATTTTTTCTTTAAGTTATTTTATTTGTTCCTTCAATGTTTGCCGTTATATTTAGCCTATAAAAATTAGGCATGACTTTTCTATTATAAAAAGCAAATTTTGAATAATTAGGTTACGTTATATTAATCATTATAATTTACATTGATAATCATATTACAAAGTAGGGGAATTTTTATTTGAAATTAGCACAAACATAAAAAGACTAGTCATTTAACCAGTCTTTGTCTATACCTATCAGGCACCCATCATAGTATAATATCATTTAGGTATTATACTGTCTAAGCATTTCTGCTCCTGTATTTAAATACTACAATAATATTTTATTTTAGTCAAACAATTTTAATACAATATTCCTGCTCTTTATTTTAAACATAATTTCTTGGAATAGATTATTTAGCAATAAAATACGCATAATACTCATCAAAAGTTATTTTATTTTCATGAATATATGTTGCTACCTCTATTCCTACATATCTCCAGTGCCAAGCTTCCGCGGAAAAGCCAGTTATTTCCTCAGTATTTTCCCCATATCTTTCAATAAAACCATATTTATAAGCATTATTTTGTAGCCATATATGTGCAGGAGAGCCTTTAAAGTTTGCTGTGGTAGTATTTTCTTTGCTAAAAATATCTAATGATAAACCTGTTTGATGTTCCGAATAACCTGGACGAGCAGCGATACTATCAGCATAAGTACTTCCTTGAGAATTTTTATAATCATCATAAACTTCTTTTTGTTCTTGATAATCTCTATAACTTGAATTAATAATCAAATAAATTCCCGCCTTATGTGCTTCTTCCCACATATTTTTAAAAGCGTCATAAGCAACTTCTCTTATCTTATGATTACTACCATAATAATATTTGTTAGATACATTTACTAAATCATTTGGAACGTAATCTTCACTCAAATGATAATATTTATTAACTAACATTAAATAATCTTTTTCAATATCTGTATCATGGTCATTTTCATAGTAATCATAATCATTATTCGTATTTACCAAACTTATAATTTTACTAGCAGGATAATCTTTATGTTCTTCATGAAAATCTTGATAACGTTTTAAATTATTTGCCATATAATATTTTTCATTTAATAAAGCAAGTAAAAACTCATCTTTTTCTTTATTAAATAAATTTTTAATATTATCTTTTAAATTATCTTGTAATATTTTAATTTCTTCTTTACTATAACCTATTTGCAATAATTTATATTCATCTGTTTTCTTATACTTCATATCCTGATAAACATTAATCCCAGCATAAACTCCAATTATTAAGAAAATAATAACTACAAAACATACCCAAACACTCTTTTTCAATTTTAACTTAGTTTTTTTCAAAATTATCACCTATTAATAGTATATCATAAAATTTGTATTTGACAAATTAAATTAACAGAGTTAAGATAATAGTGTAAACTAAATAGTAAAGGAAGAGAAAATGAAAAGTGAAATAAATAAAAAAATATTAAATTATTGTAAAAATTTTAGTAAAATAGTTAATACAGACTTTTTAGAAGATGATAATATATCAATAGAGCTTGTTAAAATATATCAAGATTATATATTTAATATAGACTTAAATAATGATATAGAAATAGATAATGCCATAGAAATAGATAAAATTATGGGTAAATATGTTGAAGATTATAATTTTAGAAAAACTTTAAAACAAGAATTAAGAACAATTAAAATTAAAAATAATACAAGAAATATTGTAAGTTTAATTGTTGAAAGTATAATAAGCATATTTAGAAAATATGAATTAGAATTAACAAGAAAGATATATATATCACGTTGGATATAATAATTATTTATTTTTATGAGTTTTTTTGGTATAATGATTTGGGGAGTAAGATAGATATATGGATTTTTTAAATAAATATAATATTAAAATAGATAATAAAGATTTATTATTGATGGCTTTAACACATAGTAGTTATTCTAATGAACATGGCTGTGGTAATTATGAAAGATTAGAGTTTTTAGGGGACGCTGTATTACAATTAATTACTAGTGAATATTTTTATAATACTCTAAATAATGGAGAAGGAGAGCTATCTAAAGTTAGAGCAAGTTTTGTTTGTGAAGAAGCTTTAGCTCAATATTCTAAAGATATTGGAATAGATAAACATATTAGGGTAGGAAATGGGCAATTAAAAGATGTTAATGATACTATTATTGCCGATTGTTTTGAAAGTGTTTTAGGTGCTATATATTTAGATAAAGGTTTTGAAGTAGCTAAAAAATATGTCTTAGAAGTTATAACACCTTATATAAAAAAACATCATTTATTTTTAGGGGACTTTAAATCAAGATTACAAGAATTAGTTCAAACAGACCGTAAAACATTAGAGTATGTTTTAATAAATGAATCTGGGCCTAGTCATGATAAAACTTTTGTTTTTGATGTTGTAATTGATGGAATAGTATATGGCAGGGGTGTTGGTAAAAGCAAAAAAGAAGCAGAACAACACGCGGCAAGAGAAGCACTAAAAAAATGTGCAAAGTAAAGGGTGATATAAGTGTATTTAAAAAATATTAGAGCTTATGGATTTAAATCTTTCGCAGATAAAATAGATTTAGAAATTAAAAAAGGAATAACCGCGATAGTAGGACCTAATGGCTCTGGTAAAAGTAATATAGTGGACGCAGTTCGTTGGGTTTTAGGGGAACAATCTTTAAAATCTTTAAGAGGACCTGAGGTAATGAGTGATATTATTTTTAATGGTTCTAAAAGTAGAGCTCCTCTAACTAGAGCTTATGTTTCTTTATTATTTGATAATTCTGATAATTATTTAAATAGTGAATTTAAAGAAATAGAAGTAAAAAGAGTTATATATAATACTGGAGAAAATGAATATTTTATAAATAATAGTAAAGTAAGACTTAAAGATGTAACTGATTTATTTTTAGATACTGGGGCCGGAAGTGATTCTTTTAATATTATCTCCCAAGGAAGTGTCATGGATATAATAAGTAATAAACCAACTGATAGAAGAATAATATTTGAAGATGCCGCGGGTGTTTTAAAGTATAAAAAAAGAAAAGAAGAAAGTTTAAGAAAATTAGATAAAACAAAAGAAAATATTGCCCGGATAAAACTTGTTATAGAAGAATTAGAAAAAAGTGTTAAACCACTTGAAAAACAAAGTAAAATAGCTAAAAGATATTTAGAATTAACAAAAGATTTAAAAAATATTGAAATAGCCCTTATTGCTTATGATATATCAAATATAAATATAGATTATAAAAAAATAAAACTAGAAGTAGATAAATTACAAGAAGATTTAACTAAAATATCTTCTACTAATATTGAAGATACTTCAAAATTAGAAAAATTAAAATTAGAAGATTTAAAACTCCAGGAAGAAATAACATCTAAAAATAATGAATATATAAAACTCACAGAGAATTTAGCAAGTCTTGAAGCCGAAAAATTAGTTACCATGGAAAGAAAAAAATATGAGGCCAGTGAAAATTTAATCGAAGAAAACTTAATTAAATTAAAAGAAGATGAATTAAATTTAAAAAAAGACCTAGCAACTGAAAAATCTAAACTAACTGATTTAATTAATGATATTAAAGAAAAATCTATTGCTAAAGATGAATTAGATAATAATATAATCATGGCTAAAGTAAAGAAAAATAATCTTTTAAATGATATTAATAATCATGAAAAAAATATTCTTACTTTAGAAAATAAAATAAATATTTTAGAAGAAAATATAAGTAATAATTCTAAAATGCCTTCTTCTGTTCGAAGTGTACTAAATAATATGCGCCTTCATGGTGTTCATAATATAATAGGTAATATTATTTCTTGTGACTCTACTTATAGTGTTGCGATAGATACAGCTTTAGGTACTGCTTCTAATTTTTTAGTAGTAGAAGATGAATCATGTGTTAAAGAATGTATTTCTTATTTAAAAGAAAATAATTTAGGAAGAGCAACTTTTTTCCCTTTAAATATAATTAAAGGAAAATCTATTTTAGAAAGTGATATTAATAAAGTTAAAAATATGCCAGGATTTATTGATGTAGCTTCAAATTTAGTAACTTATGATAAAGAATATGATAATATAGTAAAAAATCAGTTAGGTAATATCATAATAGTTCGAGATATAGATGCTTTAAATAATATAGGGCGCTCTCTTTTTTATAAATACCGAGTAGTATCTTTAGAAGGAGAAATTCTTTATTCAGGTGGTTCTGTTACAGGAGGTTCATTAAAAACAAATAATAGTCATTTAAATGATAAATTAAAATTAAGTGAACTTGAAGAAGAACTAGAGATAACTAAATTAGAATTAGAAAATTTAGAAAAAGAAGAAAAAGAATTTAATAATAATTATACTAATATGGAAGATAAAGCAAATGAAATGTCTAAACAATTAATAAATTTAAATGAAATATTAAATACTAGAACTAATAAAATAAGAGGAATAGAAGATGCTTTAAGTAAAAAAGAATTAGAAATTAAAGGTAATGAAGATATTAAAACAAATAGTTTAGATGAAAAATTAATTGCGATATTAGAAGAAGCTAGTAGTGTTGCGAGCACTAAAGATATAGCTCAAAAAGAATTAGAAAAATTAAAAAAAGCTAAATCAGAACTTGCTTTAGATATAAATGAATTTGAAAGTAAATATAAAAAGATAAATATTGAATATAATCATTTACAAAGTAATTTAAAAGAAAAAGAAGTAGATTTAGGTAAATTAGATGTTAAATTAGATAATTTATTATTAGAATTATCAGAGAAATATTCTTTAACTTATGAATATGCTAAAAATAATTATGAACTAGATATACCAATAGATTTAGCTCGTAGTAAAGTAGAAAATATTAAAAAAGAAATAGTTAGTTTAGGAACTGTTAATACTGGGGCTATAAGTGAATATGAAAGAGTAAGTGAAAGATATAATTTTTTAATTAAACAAAGTACAGATTTAGAAGATTCTTCTAATGAATTAAATAATATTATTACAGAAATGGATAAAATAATGATAGATAAATTTAAAACTACTTTTGATTTAATTAGTAAAGAATTTAATATTGTATTTAATAAAATATTTAAAGGTGGTAAAGGTAATTTAAAATTAACTAATCCAGATGATTTATTAAATACGGGTATTGAAATAGAAGCAGAACCTCCAGGAAAGAAATTAAAGTCAATTGTTTTATTATCTGGGGGAGAAAAAACTTTGACGGCTATCGCAGTATTATTTGCTATTTTAAATGTTAAACCTAGTCCATTTTGTATTTTAGATGAAGTAGAAGCAGCACTTGATGAAGCAAATGTTGATACTTTTGGTAAATATTTACAAGAAAAGAAAGATAAAAGTCAGTTTATACTTATAACTCATAAAAAAAGAACAATGGAATATGCTGATGTTTTATATGGAATAACAATGCAAGAATCTGGTGTTAGTAAAATAGTAAGTGTTAATTTAGAAAATGTGTAATAAAAAGAATACTACTTGCTAAAATTAATAATATATGGTAATATGTTTATAGCAAGAAAAAAGATTACTCATAAGAGACAAATGAGTACTTGCACTTTTTAGTGTTTCGCACCCTTATCTTTTAAAGAAAGAGTGCTTTTAAATTGCAAATTAGTTAATTATTTTAAAAATTAAGGCAATTAATAGTAATATGATTAAAATTAGAGATAATATTAAAAAATCTTTTTTAAACATAAGCTATGCCCCCTTTCAAAAAGGGCAAGCACTCTTGAGTAATCTTACTTAAAATTATAAAATACTAATTGTTTTTTGGTCAACTATTTTTAGTTAAATTTTTAATATTATCTATTCTTCCAAGAAGATAGTCGGCAGATATATTATATTTTTTACTTATAGCATATAAAAAATGGTTGCTATTAAGTTTCTTCCCATTTCGTAAAAAGCAATATTAGATAAGTTAAATAAATAATCTATAGAAATGTTAAAAAAATGCAAATTTTATCTAAATGTTTAACTGGAATAATATCGTCTTGTAGTTCATATCTAGCATAAGCTCTTTGTGAAACGTTTAAATAATCTGCAACTTCTTGTTGGGTAATTCTTTTATTAATATTGCTATATTCTCTTAAATCTTTTAATTTTTCACTATAATTCATTAAAACCACCCTTACTAATATTTATTATATCTCTTTTTTTAAAGTATTTGTATCTATTTTTCCAAGAAGATAGTCTGCTGAAATATTATATTTACTACATATCATATATAAAAAAGGAGTTCCAATAAGACTTTTACCTTTTTCATATATAGACCAAGTAGGTTGGTCTATATTTAAAAATTTTGCTACTTTTTCTTGAGTTAAATTATTTTCTTTTCTAAACTCTTTCAATTTTTGACCAATTATTTTTAAGTCTATTTCTTTATTACTATTAGGATAATTCCTATCATTTGTAAATTCAAAAACATAATCTAAGGAAACATTAAAATAATTACATATAGTATTTAAATGTTTAATAGGTATAATAACATATTCACTTTCATACTGATTATAACAATTTTCTCTAACTCCAAGTAATGAAGCTATTTCTTTTTGAGTTAAACCAATTCTTTCTCTAATCGCTTTAAGTCTTTTCCCATAAAATATTTGTTCACGAGACATTATTTATCACCGACACAATTTTCTCATGTTTTTATTTATAAAATCCAAAAACATCAAAAATATCTATATTTTTATTGACAATTTACATTTATATGTATATAATTTTAGTATAAGTTAGAAATTTCTAATATAATTGATAATTAGAAAGAGGAAAGATAAGTGAAAATAGAAAAGTTAAGTATTGGAAGTAATAAGATATATTTAGTAGTAGGTTTTATATTAGCAATATTATTAATAATAATTATTAATATATTTTTAACTAGGTCTAAATATAGAGTAACAGAAAGTATTCAAATAGTAAGTGGAGATATTTATTATGCTAAGTTTGATTATAAAATAATGAAAGTATATTTACAAAATAAAGATAAGACTAGTTATATTGATAATGGAACAGAGATACCATCAAGTGGTTATAAATTAAGACCTATAGGAAATAGTACAAATGATAGTTATTGTACCATAAATAATGTCAGAGCAGAAGATGTAACTATATCATACAATAATGGACAGTTAACTATTAATTCAAATAGAAAAGGAGCTAAATGTTATTTATATTTTGATAGACAACTAAGTTTAAAAGATAAAATTTTAGCAAAACATCCAAATAGCGGAACTCCAGATTTTACTAAAACATCATGTTCAAGTGGATGCGACGATACAACAATAGGTTTATTTACAGCAGCGGATGATTTTGGAACAAGTTCATACTTTAGAGGGTCAGTTGATTATAACTGGGT
>CANQTE010000068.1 GCA_947626695.1 uncultured Bacilli bacterium
TTGTGATAAATGAAGATAAATTGCAAGACTTATATTATACATATGTCGATATGGTTTATAAGATATGCTATATATATTTTAAAGGTAATAAAGCAGATATAGAAGACGCTATACAATCAATTTTCTTAAAAGTAATAGAAAAAAATGTTGTCTTTAAAAATGAAGAACATACTAAAGCTTGGTTTATTATTACTACTCATAATTATTGTAAAAATAAAGTTAAACATTGGTGGAATAAAAATAAAGAATTAGATTTTGATATAGAAGAAACTCAAAAAACAGATGATACTTTACCATATATTTTAAATTTACCGGATAAATATAAAACTCCTATATATTTATATTATTACGAAGGTTATACTTGTCCTGAAATTGCAAGTATATTACATACTAAAGAAAATACTGTTTATTCTCTTTTAAATCGCGGAAGACAAATATTAAAAGAAAAGTTAAGGAGTGATTTCTAATGAATAAAATAAAAGAAGATATTGATAAAATTAAATTAAGTGATGTTGATAAAAATAGAATATATCATAATATTATAGCTAAAAAGCAAAAGAATAAATTACCAGTTTATGTATTAAGATTTGCTCTTATATTAATTGTTTTTACATTTCTTATAGGAACTTCTTATGGATTAGTAAAAGCATTTAAATTAGATGATAAATTTAAAAATTTCTTTGATCTAAATGGAAAAGATATCGATAATATAGGTATAGATGGTAATGATGTTGATAAAACATTTGATTTTGATAATGCTAAAATAACTGTTAGACAAACTATTATAGATGAAAAAGAAGCTTATATTTTAATTGATATTGAAGGAAAAAATGATTTAATTTATCTTCATGATTATTATGTAAATAATCAAAATGGCTTTAATGAAGAAGGGTTTTCACTTATTTCTACAGAAGGTAATATTAATAGTTATTTACTTGATTTTTCGATAAATACAGACATAGACTATAAAAAAGAAATAACTATTCATTTAATAGATAGTGATAATAATACTTATGATATTACTTTTGATCTTACCAAAAATAATGTTAAAGAAAAAAGATTTTTATTTGACGATGTTGTTTATACCAAAAATGATTTAGTAGCTAAAATAAAAGAAATAAAAGTTACACCTTTTAGGGTTATGATATTGTTTGAGTATAATAAAGATATAGATACTTTAAGTGATGATGATTTAACAGATATTCAAAATAATTTATTAAACTCTAATAATGATAAAAATTCTTTTATAGGATTTGATAATGGTAGAAAAATGTTATTAAGATTAGATGCTAATTCAAGTAATATAGAAGATACTTTCTCATATTATGATAAATATGAAAGATTTGTAGATATAGATACTATTAAATGTATAGTTATAAATGGTCAATATTTTAATTTAAAAGAAGATAATAATACTAATATAAGTGAAGGATTATTTCTTAAAAATAATGTTTTAACTTATTATAAAAATGGCAAAGAAACATCTTTTGGAACAGAAACTAATCCTAAAGAACATATTTATTATGATAAAGATAAAATTTATTTTTATAACTATAAACATGAAGAAAATAACAATTCTGTTATAATATCATATTTTGATATTAAAGAACAAAAAGAAGTAGAGTTAATGACAATAAATAATGTTATAAATATACCATATATAGATGATGAATATGTATTTACATATACATATACACCAATTGATGATAATTATCAAAAATATCATCAAATAATTAAAAGAATAAATCTTAATACAAAAGAAGAACATATTATTATTGAAGAAGATACTGTAAATACAGAAGAAGACATTATAGATATCGAAGAAAATAAAGCAACTCCTTATCCAATAAATCCAACAATAATTAAAGATAATAATACATATTATATTTCCATAGATACCATAGAAAATAACAAAAAAAGTTTTAGTATATATAAAGTAACAGAAGACTTAAAAACTGAATTATTAACTACACAT
Source organism: uncultured Bacilli bacterium (assembly GCA_947626695.1). GTDB lineage: Bacteria > Bacillota_I > Bacilli_A > RF39 > UBA660 > Caccenecus. The sequence continues at coordinate 1,976 of CANQTE010000068.1, forward strand.
TATAACAGAGGTTCATTTCAAACTTATATGTATTTAGATAATAATAAATTATATTATGCAGCATATGAGATAGATATTGAATTTGACGGCAATGGTTATAATCCATATTATAAATTATACTCATATGACTTAACAACTAAAAAAATAAATGAAGAAATATCAAATATTAATGCACTTTCACCAGTTTTTGTTGCCAACAATACTATTATTGCAATTAATGAAGATTGGAAATATAATTATGATTTAGACACTTATATTTTATATTTAAAAAAAGATGATGTACTATATAAAATAAACTTAGATAGTAAATTCATAAATGATTATGTACTAGGGATTACTTATTTTCCAGGTATAAAAATATTATCTGATAATACATTAATTTTAAATTTATCTTATGGTCATTACTATCGAATTAATATAGATGATTTAATAAAAAGTGATACATATACTATAACTGAAAAAGATTTAATTAATTGGAATACATATGATGAATTAACTATGCTTCCATTAGATTTAATTTCAAGTAAAACAAATTAAAAATATATTAAAGTTAAACATTTTAACAAAATAATAATTTAAAAGAAGAAAATAAATAGTTATTGAATATAATTAAATGGTGATTATATGAATGTAAAGCTTATTTTAAAAGGCTTTATTGTAGGTATTGGGAAAATTATTCCAGGAATAAGTGGGGCAATGCTCGCTATTACTTTAGGTATATATGAACGTTTAATTAATTCCGTAACTAATTTTTTTAGTGATATTAAAGAAAATAGTTATTTATTATTTAATTTTGGTCTTGGAGTAATACTTGCAATTATATTATTTAGTAAATTAATTCTTTTTTTACTTCATAATTATTATGATGAAGTTATGTATTTATTTTTAGGTTTAGTAATAGGAACTTTAATACCATTTATTAAAACACTTAAATTTAATATTAAGAATACTTTAATAACTATTATATCTTTCTTTTTTACAATCTATTTAATAACTTTTAAAGGAGGAAACACATTTATTTTTAATGGTCGTATATTAGATTATATATATACAGCTTTTTTAGGTTTAATAGACGCTTTTACATCAATTATTCCAGGCATAAGTGGAACTGTTATATATATGATCATGGGTAGTTATGAATATGTTTTAAGTTTATTAAGTAATCCTACAAGCATAAATTTCATTGTTTATATTATTGGCTTAATTATTGGTATAATTTTTGTTGCATATCTTATAAATTTCATTTTTAAAAAATGGAAAAATGAAGCATATATGATATTTTTAGGTTTAATGCTAGGTTCTTTAGGTATTTTACTCGTAAGTATTATTAATAAATTTAATATTTATTTGTGTCTTTATTTAATTATTGGTATTATAATTGGGACTATATTTGATAAATAATAGTTTAAAATAAACATTTAATTAACATTTTGCTTGACAATGAAGTGTTAAGTACATTATAATTATAATGTAAAAGGGAGATAAAGGAAATGAATAGTTTAAATGAATTATTACAAGAATTAGGAATATCAAAAGTCCGTTTAGCAAAATATTTAAATGTTTCACGTCAAATGGTATATAATTATTTAGAATTAGAAGATATTAATAAATGGCCTAAAGAGAAGAAAATATTACTCTTAAAGTTATTAGATATAGATGATGGAGAAGAAAAGACAATTAAAGGAATAAAGATTACAACAGATTATCTAATGGCTGTGGAAAATAGACTAAATCAAGGAGTAAAAAGTTCTAGTGATTTAGAAAATTACCTAGATATGAGTGGTTTAGATAAAGAGGGACAAACTTTAATTACAGATATAACATATTTGATTAAAGAAAAGTTATTAGATGAAGAAAAAAAAGAACAAAACTTTCATGCAATGCAGTATTTATGTCATATGTTACAATCAATGGATAATGTCCCTGAAATTAAATATATTTTAGGTTATATGTCTAAAACAACTGGCTTTATTAATCCTAATGAATATGCTTTTGATGAAGAACATCAATTTATATTTGAAGGAATATTATATTCGGCATTAACTTTATATAATAATGGGGGAGCAAGTAAGAGTAAATTACAAGAAAGCCATAAAAGATTTGTTCAAGAAATAGAACAAAAAAATGAAGAAAAATTAAGTAGAACCCAACAATTAAATACAATTAAAATACAAGCATTAAGAGAACTTGGGTTTAATCAAATAAATGAAGGAAATGCCGCGGAGGTATTTGAAAAAATCGCGGAAATACAATCAAGAAAAGTATAAAAGAAAGAGGCAGTATGAAAAAGAGAAATATTTTAGTAATAATAGGGGTTATATGTGTTATTGCGGCTATAGTTATATTATGCTTTATAGGAGATAAAAACCTAGATATAAATGATAAAAGAATAAATGAATTATATGAATATCTAGGAGAAGTTGATATATATCACTGTGGGGGATTAAATGCTTATAATAGTTCCTCTGTTACTAAAGATAGTATAAGTAATACAAATCTTTTATGTATGGCTTATTATAATTTAGATGAAGATAATATGAGTTTAAAGACCGCTAAAAGTACTGGTACAAATAAAAGTAATAATAAAATATGTAAAATAAGTGATAATGTAACATTTACAACAGAAGAAGATAGTAATGAATGTAATTATGTAGAAATTAAAAAAGAAGATTTAAATGAAGCTTATAAAGACTTATATGGTAGTAAAATAAAAGAAGAAGGGGAGTTTTATATTACAAGTGATGAAGCTTGTTATTTAGAAGGGGATACATATTACTGTGGAAATGCTGAGACATTTACGGTTTCTTTAGCACCAGCTTCTTCAATATATAGATTAATAGATAGGGCTATAGAAAAAAGAAATGGTGAAATAGATATATATGATTATTTCTTAAAAATAACAGAAGATAAAAAATGTTATATAACTACTGGTAGTGATAATGAAAATGAAGATTGTACTAAAAATTTAGCTAAAATGGAAGAGGGGTTTAATAGCTTAAATGATGAAGAAAAAGCTGAATTTATGAGAAAATATGGTCAGATTTATAAGCATACATTTATATATGATAATAATGATTATTATTGGAGTAAAAGTGAACAAAAATAATTGTTCCTTTTTTTATGGATTCCTCTTCTTTAAAATTTTTTAAATTAAAGCCCCCTTTTCTTTATATTTTATTAAATATATGATTTTATATATAATAACCTTATTTAATATATTAATAATGATTACACGCGTATATTAACCTTATTTAATTATATAATAAGGTTATAAATAAAAAATCATTTTAAACTAATTTAGAATTTGAATTTGAAAATTTGATTTCAGATTTGTTTGGAATTTAAGTTTAAGATTAATGTTTACATAATAGATAATAGATGTATGTTTAGCTTATTTTTGCATGATTTTATCTAGTATTTTAAGTATTTTTTTCTTAAATTATTTGTTTCGCAAAATATATGTTATGTTAACTTCAGTCTCTAAAATAAATCATTACTTATATTAAAACTATTCATTTAAATTAATTAACCTCTTCTTAGTCTTTTAAGAATACCTTAAAAACAATCTTAGATATACTTATTAATTAAAATAAATTTTTCTTACAAACAATTATTCGAAATCTAGATTTTTAAAAATACACTCTCTTTTTTAAACATTTGGTAAATATTACTTCTTTAATTATCATAAATATTAATGGTGATTAAATGATTTTATATCCCCTTTTAATGTCCACCCTCTCTGGTTTATCTACTTTAATTGGAGGTTTATTTATCTTTACTTCAATAAATGAGAAAAATATCAATAAATTTATTACTCTTTCTTTATCTTTTTCTCTAATTATTATGATAGGTATAAGTATAACAGACTTAATACCGACATCAACTCATATATTACTTTCTACTTATGGTTTAATTAAAACTATTATTTATTCCCTTTTATCTTTTTTAATAGGTATATTATGCATAAAATACTTAAATAGAATAATTAAATATAATGAAAATGATTTATATAAGTTAGGTATTTTAAATATGCTTGTTTTAATCCTTCATAATTTACCAGAAGGAATTATAACATTTATGAGTACTTATCAAGATATAACTCTTGGTCTTAAATTATCTTTAGCTATTGCTCTACATAATATGCCTGAAGGTATATCTATCGCGGTTCCTATATATTATGCGACTAAGTCAAAGAAAAAAGCTTTATTTAAAACATTTTTAGCCTCTATCGCTGAACCTCTTGGAGCTATATTATGTTTTCTTTTCTTAAATAAATATATTACTAATTCTTTTATATCTATTATTTTATTATTTACATCAGGAATAATGATTACTTTAAGTATAGATGTAATTTATCCTAAAGCTCAAAATTATAATCTTCCTAAATATCTATTTTTAGGAATTATCTTAGGAATATTAGTAATATTAATAAATTTAATTATCTAATAATTACCAATTAATTTATTGTTTAAAAAAATATTATACGACCATAATAATATTGGGAGGTAAAGAAAAATGAGAAATCAAAATAGTAGAAATAATGAAAGTTCTAGAAATTCAAGAAATGAATCTAAAAGTTCAAGAAACAACGAAAGCTCAAGAAGCTCAAGAAATAATGAAAGTTCTAGAAGTTCAAGACAAGAAAGTTGCTCAAGAAGTAATAGAGAGAATCGTTAAATTATATAGAGGCTTAAAATTAAGCTTCTATTTTTGCATTAAAGGATGTTTTTCATATTCTTCTTCTAACTTTTTATTAGATAAATGAGTATATATTTGAGTAGTTACTATATCACTATGACCAAGTAATTCTTGAACTACTCTTAAATCAGCACCATTATTAAGTAAATGAGTTGCAAAAGAATGTCTTAATATATGAGGACTAATATTCTTTTTTATTCCTTTTTTTTCACATAATTTCTTTAAATATTTAAAAAAAGCTTGTCTGGTAATTTTAGTATGCCTACTACTAATAAAAACATATTCACTATCTTTAGTTCCAAGTAAATCTCCCCTTCCATGTTCTAAATATTCTTGTAAATATTTTTTGGCTATATCATTAATAGGTATTATTCTTTCTTTACTACCTTTACCAAATACTTTAATCATATTATCATCTAAAAATAAATTATTCATAGTAAGAGTACAAAGTTCTGTTATTCTAATACCACAGGCATATAATACTTCTAACATAGCTTTATTGCGCATATCAGTAGATGTACTAGTATTAATATTAAGTAAATTATCTACTTCTTCATAAGTTAAATATACTGGTAATTTTTTCTCTAATTTAGGCATTTTAATACTAATACAAGGATTATCTTTAATTATATTATTATTAACTAAATATTTATAAAAATTATTAAAACAAGTTAAATAATGAGCTTTAGTTTTAGCTTTATAATTACTTGTACGTAAAAATTCCTGGATATCTTCTTTTTTTAAAGTTATAATATTTCTATCTTTATAATATTTAGCTAAATTAATTAAATTATATTTATAAGAGTCTCTTGTATTTTTAGAAGTATTATATTCAGTATATAAATATTCATCTAAATACTTAACTAATTCTTTATTATTTTCTTTTATTTCTTTATCCATAATT
>CANQTE010000069.1 GCA_947626695.1 uncultured Bacilli bacterium
GGAAAATGAAAAGGAAAATGCTTTATTTTATTGACATTTTCCTTGATTTCCTTGATAATATTAATTCCCTGATAATACATATTATCTGGGAACCCTGATAATATGTAGTGGAATAAATCTTTAAATAACATGCTTAAGTAGCTCTAATTCATACTTAGGCATATATAAGATGGATACTCTTCCATCTTTTAAAATGCAAATTATTCCCTAGGAAAATCTGCATGAGGCGAACAATATTCCCCGGGAAAATCTGCACAAAGCGAACATTATTCCCTAGGAAAATCTGCGAATAACTAAAAAATACTAGATTTTTCCATTAATTTAATGTACAATTAATATAGGTGAATTTTATGTTAGAAAGAAAAATATATCAAGATTTAATTAAATGGAAAAATAACCCCAATAAAATGTGTTTAATTATAAAAGGAGCAAGACAAGTAGGCAAAACTTACATAATAGATAAATTTGCTAAAGAAAATTATGAAAATTATATATATATAAATTTTGATGAAAATGAAAATTATAAAAAAATATTTGACGATTCTTTAGATGTAGATACTATTATAAAACAAATATCACTTCAAATATCAAATGCTAATCTTATACCTAAAAAGACTGTTATTTTTTTAGACGAAATTCAAAATTGTCCAAAAGCTAGAACAGCACTGAAATTTTTAGCAATTGATAAACGCTTTGATGTTATAGCATCAGGTTCTATGCTTGGTATTAATGTTAAAGAAGTAACTTCTTATCCTGTCGGATATGTTGAATATTTAAATATGTATTCTCTTGATTTTGAAGAATTTTGTTGGGCAAATGGAGTAAGTAAAGCTTCTATTTTAGATATTAAAGAATACTTTCTTAAAAAGCAAAAAGTTCCTCTTGCTATGCATGAAAAAATGTTAAATCTATTTAAAGAATATATAGTAGTAGGTGGTATGCCAAGAGTAGTTCAAGAATTCGTAAACACGAAAAGTTTTTCTTCTGTTCTTACAATTCAGCGAGCAATTATTAGTGATTATGAAGATGATATAGCCAAATATGCTGAAGGAACAGAAAAATTAAAAGCCAGAGAATGTTTTCTTTCAATTCCTAAACAACTAGCTAAAAGTTATAAAAAGTTTCAATATGGCTTAGTAAGTAAAAATGGCACTTCCCGTAAATATGAAGGCAGTCTAATGTGGCTATACGATGCCGGAATAATTAATTTTTGTTACAATTTATCAATTCCAGAATTACCATTAGAAGGAAACGCCAAAAATGATGCTTTTAAAATATATATGAGAGATACTGGCCTTTTAGTAGCTATGTTAGAAGATGGTTCTCAACAGGATATTATAGAAGGTAATTTAGGAATATATAAAGGTGCAATATACGAAAATATAATCGCTGATATATTGGCTAAAAAAGGCAAAAAACTATATTATTTCGAACATAATTCCCAATTAGAAATAGACTTTTTTATCCGTTATAACAATAAAGCAACAGCAATAGAAGTAAAATCTGCCGAAAATACTAAATCTAAATCTTTAAACTCAGTTATAAATAATTGGGGTGTTGAAAAAGGAATAAGGCTTTCAACAAAAAATATTGGTAGTATAAATAATATAGATTATTACCCATTATATATGGCCATATTTTTATAAATAACTCATAGATAGACATTCTTCCATCTTTTAAAATACTTTAAAAATTCCCAAATTTCTGTTATTATATATACGAGGTGATTTAATTGACTACCCTTTTTACAATTAATAATAAAGAAATAAAAGATATAAACACAACTATTCTTCATACCAGTGATTTTAATTATTTAAAAGACATCCAAGAATATCTAAACAATAATTGTGCCGTTATAACTAAAGAAAACATCGCTTATCTAGACTGTTCCCCTGCTATCTTATCTATTTTTAACTCTGAATATCTTATCTCTAAAAAAGATTACACTCTAATAGATAAGATTAAAATTAACATCTTAAATAACTTAAATGATAATAAAAAAATATATGTTTTCTTTAATGTTTTAACCTATTTAGATACTAACTTTAAAACTATATTAATAAACTATCTTAAAGAAAAAAATAAAGTAATTATTAACTACTCAACCGACATTGAAGAAACACTTTTACTTGATTATTTAATAGTTTTACAAAATAACACTATAATCATGGAAGGTAATTATAAAGAAATATTAAAAGAAGAAAAAATCTTAAAAAAATTAGGCTTTAATCTTCCCTTTATATTAGAACTATCTCTTGGTTTAAAATATTATAATTTAACTAATGATTTATATTATGATAATGAAAGTTTGGTGAATTACTTATGGAAATAATGACTATATTAAATAATAAGCCTAAAGAAAAAATATATGGTCTCATGGGTAATATTAATTTAACTACTAATAATACTAACATCTCTATTGTAACATCTTATAAATTCGGTAGCACTGTAAAAGATTACCTAAATAGTCCTAAAGATATATCTTCTCTTAAAATGGTTTATCTAAATGAAACTTATTTATCTAAAAAAATAGAAGAATTATCAGAATCAGAAATAAAAAAAGTAAATCTTGCTAAAACTCTTATAACTAACCCAAAAATTATAGTCTTAAATTATTTTGAAAAAGGCCTAACAAATAAAGAACAAAAAGACTATCAAAGATTATTTAAAAAATTATCTAATGATTATCATAAAACTATTCTTATTTATACTAATGATATATCTTTTATATGGAACTTAACTAAAGAAATTATATATGTTGATAAAAATGAAGTTATTAACACTTATTCTAGTGATGATGTTCCAAGCATAAATATACCTCCAATTAAAGAATTTATAACTTTAATTCGTAATAAAAATATAAATATTGACGATTATAAAGAAACATCAGATTTATTAAAAGCTATCTATCGTATTAAGGAGTCTAATAATGAAATATCTAATTAGTATTGCTTATAATGGCTCTAAATTCTATGGCTTTCAAAGACTTAAAAATTATGATACAGTCCAAAAAAGAATAGAAGAAGCTTTAACTATTATAAATAAAAAAGAAGTAACTATTAAAGGAGCCGGAAGAACAGACCGCAATGTCCATGCATATGACCAAAAAGCAAGTTTTAACTTAGATATATTAATTAACCCTGAAAATTTGCAAAAAGCTTTAAATAGCTTAGTAGCTCCCTATATATTAATTACGAGTGTGCGTCTTGTAGAAAATTCTTTTCATGCTCGTTTTAATACTTTAAAAAAAGAATACATATATAAGATAAATACAGGACCATTCTCCCCTTTTTTACAAGATTATACCTATCAACCTAAATCTAAACTAAATGTTAAGGAAATGAAAAAATGCGCTAAAATATTTATAGGCATCCATAATTTCCAAAATTTTGTTTCAGGCTCTAGAAATAATTATAATTGTATAATCTATAATATTGATTTTACTTATCATAATAAAATATTAGAAATTAAATTTACTGGTAAAAGTTTCTATCGTTATATGGTAAGAAATTTAATCGGTGCTATGCTTGATGTTAGTAATAAGAAAAATACTTTAGAAGAAGTAAAAGAAGCTCTAAATAACCCAAATATTAAAAAAACTTTCACTACAGCATCTCCAAATGGCTTATATTTAGCTAAAATTTATTATTAAAAATAAATTATACATATACACTTTCGTTCAACTTTATCTCATAATTATGAACTGAAGTGTAAATAATAACATGTTAAAAATACTATATTTGCATATTTTTTCTCAAAAACTACAACAAATTATCATTTTTTGTTTGACAAACTCTCCCTTTTTACATATAATTTAAATTGGTACATTTTATTTGTTTATTTGTCATGCCCTGGGAAAGCAAAAACAATATAAACAAGTGGAAGGAAAAAATATTATGAAAACATTTATGCAAACAAAAGAAAACATTGAACGTAAATGGTATATTATTGATGCTGAAGGAAAAACATTAGGACGTCTAGCTACTAAAGCAGCTACTATCTTAAGAGGTAAACATAAACCTACATATACTCCTCATGTTGACTGTGGCGATTATGTAATTATCATTAATGCTTCTAAAGTAAAATTAACTGGTAAAAAATTAGATGACAAGATGTACTATAATCATTCTGGTTATCCAGGAGGATTAAGAGAAAGAAATGCTCGTACAATGATTGAAAAATACCCAGAAGAAATGGTAGAAAGAGCAATTAAAGGTATGCTTCCAAATGGCCCACTTGGTAATAAAATGGGTAAAAAACTATTTGTTTACAAAGATAGTGACCATAAACATGAAGCACAAAAACCTGAAGTGCTAAATATTGATTAGGAGGTAATTTATGGCTAAACAAACATGGACCGCAACAGGTCGTCGTAAAAGAAGTTCTGCATGCGTAAGACTTACAGGTGGAACTGGAAACATCACTGTAAACGGTGTAGATGCTAACGAATATTTTCCCAATCAAATACTTGTCATGGATTTAAAACAACCCTTAATGGCAACTGACAATGAAAATCGTTTTGACATTGAAGTTACTGTCAGAGGTGGCGGTTATTCTGGACAAGCCGGAGCTATTCGTTTAGGTATTGCAAGAGCATTATTAAAATTTGATTCTAATACAGACCAATCACGCGAGGATTCTTATCGTAAAGTTCTAAAATCTAACGGACTTTTAACTAGAGATGCAAGAGTTAAAGAAAGAAAGAAATATGGACTTAAAAAAGCTCGTCGTGCACCACAATTTAGTAAGCGTTAAAAAAGTGTTTCTTTATACCTCATAAACCAAGTGTTTGTGGGGCTTTTCTTTTTTATCAAACAAAAAAGAAATATAACTTATTTTAAAGATAATATTTCTTATTTATATTAACTATAAAGATAATATTTCTTTTTCAGTTAAACCTGTAAAAGCTATGATATCTTCTATACTCATATTTCTATTAAGCATGTTCTTAGCTATTGTTAGTTTTGCTTCATGGCGACCCTCGTTTCGACCAGCGATACGCCCCTCTCTCTGTCCAATTTCAATGCCATCAAACTTTGTATCTTCAAGAAGTCTATTTAACCCATCTTCAGAAGACTTTAAGTTCCATTCATTTACATATTTTATAATATCTTCCATTATTTTATCACCTCTTACATATTTCTTTCCATCATTAATATCTTCACAATCTAATAATCTTAAAAATGTTATAAATCTGTGTTCTCCTTCATTATAAACTAATTCTCTTACCTTGTCAAATCTTACAAGATATGTAACTATATTATCTTTTACTACATAATTTGTTAAGTCATCTTTATATCTTTGACAAGTATATATATTATTGCAAATCTTTCTAAAGTTTCCTTTAATAAAGTTTAAACTTATTACTTTATGTAGATCTTTACTATAGATAATTCTTTCTTTTTTCTTTTTCTTTTCTTGATTAGAATAAATGCGACATGAATAAGAAAAACTTTTATCAAAATCATTTATATCAAATGTATTTTTATACATTTCAATAGATAAAATATCACCATTATTTAATAGAGCAACTATATCTCCATAGTATAAACTAATATTTTTATTTTTACCTATAATATAATTTTGAGGAACAATATTAATAACTTCAACTTTTAAATTAGACCCAATAAAATCTAAAAATAAATTAATAATATATTTAGCTATATAATTATATGTAAATATATATTTAAATGTAGCGTCATCTTTTAAAGTGCAAGTATCAACATATTCTATTTTCAAGAGTTTCCCTCCTTTCGAGTTGCTAGAATAACACAATATAAAGAAGGTTACAACTGGTTCGACAAAGCATGACAAAACTTGCCATTTTTTGCCATAAAAAATAAATATAATCTAAAAGTCCATTGTATTTAGAGGGAAAATTCTACCATCACAATTATCATTAGTGCAATTAAAAGAAGGCAAATTATTATTTCCACTAGTTTCATTTAGCTCTTTTAAGTTTTTAATTAATTGTGTAGGAAATTTAGTTTCCGTGCCGCATTTAGCACATTTATAAACAATGCTTTTTGATTTAATATTAGAAGCTAAATTATCTTCACATAATTTATTAAAATCTACTTCTAAAACTTGGGAAATTCTCCATAAAGCACCCAAAGAAAAAGTATGTAAATATGAGGATTCAATACCACGAATAAAAGATAATGAATAATTTATTTTATCTGCAAGTTCTTGTTGAGTCCATCCTTTTAATTTCCTATACTTCTTAATATTTTTACTTATTACTTCATAAATATAATTTTCGTCATTTTTGTTAAAATTCATAAAAAACACCTTCCAATTTTTTAACTTTATAATTAATTATATATAATATTATCACATAAAAATAATATTAGTTGTAACCAGTATTGGCATTTCTTTTCCAAAAAGCAATAAAAATAGTATTGCTTTTATAAAAAAGTATGCTATAATTTTAGTATAAATTAGAAATTTCTAATATTATTGATAATTAGAAAAGAGGAAGATAATTGAAAATAGAAAAGTTAAGTAAGGGAAGATATATAAAGACTAGTATTATAGTTTTAGTAGTTATAAGTATATTTGGAGTTATATTTATAAATAAGAGTAAAGCTAAATATAGAGTAACACAAAGTATACAGATTGTTAATGGTACTGTTAATTATACTAACCCAGATTTTAGTATGCTTGGGGTTAAGGTACAGAGTGCTAAAGGAAGTGGTACTTATGTTTCCACGAGTGGTAATAAAGTTCCTGCAAGTGGGTATAAGTTAAAACCTTTGGGAACAGGAGAAACTGATAGTTATTGTACCATTAATGGAACAAAAAACAATACAGGTATTAGTATTAGTTATGCAAATGGAAGTGTAACTTTTAGTGGTATTAAAGAACAGGGGACTAGATGTTATTTGTTTTTTGATTTAAAAACTGAAATATCTGGAACGGATTTATTAGAGGAATATACTGTAAATAGTACAGATGATGGTTGTCCTAATTATGAAGATGCACCATCAGTAACGAGTGTAAAATCTTCAGGAAGTTTGTTCTGTAAAGGAAAAGATGATTTTGGAGATACTTATTATTTTAGAGGAAACCCAACAAATAACTGGGTTAAAATTGGAAACTTCTACTGGAGAATAATAAGATTTAATGGAAATGGCAGTATAAGATTAATTTATTCTGGAAATGGTAAAGCTGAAACAAGTGGAGCAGGTACTCAAACAAAAACATTGGGATATAATGGACGACATAATAATGCCCAATATGTTAAGTATGTATACGGAAGTACAGATAGTACTATAAAAGCTGATTTAGATAGTTGGTATGCTACTAATCTAAAGAGTACTTATGGAAGTATCTTATACGTGGACAGTTTTGGATTAAGCACTATAAAATAAGATAAAAACAGTGAAAAATTTAGACCAGTAATTGAC
>CANQTE010000070.1 GCA_947626695.1 uncultured Bacilli bacterium
AATGCTAAAATATTTTTGTAGGTTTTTCGACATTTTTATTTAATTCATTTCCTACATTTTTATTTTAGCATTATCATCTTGAGGGAACAATCGCTGTATCAGTAGTAGTAATTATTACTATGCTTTGCTTTGTTTTTGCTTACATTAAAAAGAGAAAATTTATAAATAAAAGAAATACAATTATTGAAAATGGTATAAAATTACCTGGAACAATAATAGACACTATTACTGTATATGACATTGACCGAAGCATGAACGAACGAGATAATAGTCAAAGATATTATTATTTTGTTGTCGAATATAATTATAAAGGACAAACAAAAAAATTCAACACACCATATATATCATTTTCACCAAGCAATTTATTAAGCAAAGATGTTGATGTATATATTTATAATGATGAAATATATGTTGATAATCTTAAATTCAAAAATACAAAAAGAGTTATTCCCTTAAAATAATAGGACATAAATAGGACGTAATTAATAAAAAACTCCCTAAAAATGGGAGATTAACATCATTTGGAGCAGATAGCGGGTATCGAACCCGTAACCTAAGCTTGGGAAGCTTATATTTTGCCATTAAACTATATCTGCAAAAATAATATCTATTAATACTATATCACTTTTTTCATATTTTAAAAAGTATCTCTTGCCAATTTTCCTAATTTTCTGATATAATCTATTAAATGCAACCAAATTTCTACAAAAAGCAACTCAAAAATGGTGTTCTGCAACCAGTAGAATGTTTTAAAATACATGCTTGAAAGGAGGAAATTTTATGCATAATCATTTTTCAGAAAATTTAAAAAGAATTAGAAAAGAAAATAACTTATCTCAAGAACAACTCGCAGACGAATTAAATGTTTCAAGACAAGCTATATCTAAATGGGAATCTCAAACTGCCTATCCTGAAATGGACAAAATACTTACTCTATGTGATAAATTTGATTTAAACATTGACGATTTACTCCATAAAAATATCGCTGAAATAAAAAGTGAAGAGGAAAGTAAAAAATCTCTTAATAAAACTATCGAAGACTTTTTAAAATTTATCACAAACACAGTTAATTTATTTAGTAATATGACTTTTAAAAGTAAAATAAAATGTCTCTTTGAAGAAATTATTATTATTTTCATATTAACTATCATATCATGTCTTATAACAGATTTTGGTAGTTCTATTATTTTAAGTATATTATCATTTTTACCATCTAGCATTAAATATTTTAGCTATAACATTATAGAGACTATCTTAATTCTATTTTGTACTACATCTAGTCTCATAATTTTAACTCATGTTTTTAAAACTAGATATTTAGATTATTATGATAAATTAAAAAAAGATATGAATACTAAAAATGATAACTTATCTAATGACATATCTACCCCAAAAAAAGAAACTATAAACTTTAATGAAAACTCAAATAAAATAATAATTAGAGACCCTATTCATAGTGAATACCATTTTATTAATAGTTTATTTAAACTTATAATAGTTATAATTAAATTCTTTGCAAGTCTTTTCACTCTCTTTATATGCTTAATATTAATATCTTTATTCATATGTTTCATTTTATCTTTTCTCTTTATTAAATCAGGAATTTTCTTTCTAGGTCTTTTAACAACCATTTTAGCATTATCTAGTCTAACTATTATTATTCTCTTAATTACTCTAAACTTTATCTTTAATAGAAAAAATGCTAAACAAAAATTAATATGGAGCTTTATTATCTCTACTATTATCTTTGGCTGTGGTCTAGGACTTATTATCATGGGAACTCTAAACTTTGAAATATTTAATGATAACACTCTTTTTAAAACAGAACAAACGGAATTTACCATGAATGATAATACATATTTAACTATTTATAATACTCATAAAATAAAATATGTCGAAACAAACATTCCTAACATAAAACTCGAATATAAGATTAATAAATATTTTAAACTAGTTAAAGAAGAAACTAAAGATAATATAAGCATTTGGGCTGATTGTACTAACCCTATAAAATTAACAAAAGAATTTATTAAAGATTTAAATAATAAAAAAATATTATCTTCTGAAGAACCTCTTACAGATATAGTTATTTATGCTTCTAAAGAAAATATCGCCAAACTAAAAAATAATTCTCAAAATAATACCATAACTTATTATGAAAAAAGAATTACTGAATTAGAAACAAATATTGATAATTATGAAACTAAATTTTATGAATATGAAGATAAAATAAGCGAACTTAATAGTAAGTTAGAAGAATATAAAGAAACTATTAATATGTATGAAAATGAGTAAACTTTTCTTTTAAAGTTTACTTTTTATATAATCTATTACATATTTATCTTTAAAATAACAATTTAAAACTTATTCTCAAACTTAAATTTATTTGTTATAATACTACTATAAAGAGGTGCTTAAAATAATGAACTTAAAAATAAATGGTATATATAAACATTTTAAAGGAGATTATTATCTTGTAATAGATATTGCAACCCATTCTGAAACTCTTGAAAAATATGTTATTTATCGCAAACTATATGATGATTGTAGTCTTTTTATTAGACCCTTATCAATGTTTTTAGAGGAAGTAGACCATAATAAATATCCTAATATTACCCAAAAATATCGCTTTGAACTTCAAGATATTAAAAGTAAGAATATAAAAAGAGTGTAACATAATCACTCTTAAATACCCATTTTTTTAATAAATTTATAATTAATAAATACTAAACTTAGAGCTTCCATTATATATACTCCTATATTAATATTACTACTTGTTGATGGTACTCTAAGTCTTTTATAATTCTCATATTTTAAATTGATAGTATCTTCACTCTCTATTTTAAAATCTAACTTTCTATCGCTGGCTACATAACCATTAACTGTTTCTATTTCTTGAAAATAATATTCTCCAAAAGGAAGTTTAACTCTTATATATCCAAATTCATCTGTTATATATGTTCCAATTAAATTATTATCTTTATCATATAAATTAAATTTAACTCCACTTAAAGGTTCATTATCTCCATTTACTTTTAATAAATTAACATCTGTAAGTAATCTTTCATTAATTATTTCTAATTCTTGTAAATCTTTATCTATTACAATATTAGTAATATCTTCATTTAATTTATAACCTACTTTTGTTACTACTTCCTCTAAAAAATACTCTCCAAATGGTAAATCTACACTTATAATTCCTAAATTATCTGTTATATATGTTCCAATTAAATTATTATCTTTATCATATAAATTAAATTTAACTCCGGGAAGTGGTATATCTATATCACTTTTTTTAATAACTTTTAAATTTCCCTTTTTTAAATAATTAATAACCTTTATTTCTTTACTAACTATAGGTGTATATTGGTCAATATATTCTAAATTAACTTCAATTAAAGAATTATCTATATTATAAATATTACTACTACTAATCTCTTTTAAATAATACTTTCCTAGTTTTAAATTACTAATTTTAGCATAACCATCACTATCTGTTTTAATAATTCCCATTAAATCACTAGCCTCATTATAAACTGCAAATTCTATACCCTCTAAAGGAATAGCATCACCATTAAATACTTCTCCAAGTTTTTTAACGATTATCTCACCCCTCACTCTTTTATTTGCAAATCTAACTTCTATAATAGGTCCTAAATCTTCGTCATAAATAATATTTGCATTACCATCTATCACAAATTTAACAGTCTCTTTATTCCAAAGATAACCATCTATTTTTTGGTCTATTTCTATAAGTTCATAATTCCCAGCACTTAAAGCTTCTGGCATAATAAGTATTCCCTCTTCATTTGTTTCAAATATCGAATACTCTTTAACACTAGGATAAGTAACCAGACTCGTAACAAACTCTCCTGTATCAAGATTTTTAATTTTAAATTTTATTCCTTTTAAAGGTATTATTTCTTTAGTGTCTTCATCTATTTTAATAACCTTTACTTTAGCTTTTAAATATTCATTATTAACAATTTGTTCTTTATCTTCATGTAAAGCTACAACAAAACAAGGTGCTAAAGAAGTTTTATCATTACCCTTTTTCTGACATACTTTATATGTTCCAAAAGGTAATTTAACTGTTACTTTTCCCTTACTACCTGTTACTACCTCTTGTATTAATTCATTAGTATTATTATCAAAAATTTGAAATTCTGCCCCCTCTTCATATTCTACTACTCCACTTAAACCATTAGACATAGTCTTAATTAAGCTTAAATTAAACTCTTTTATTTCTTCTTTTACTGTCACTTTAACTAATACTTTATTATTTTCTATTTTAAAATTATATTTTGTATCATCTAATAAATAACCTAAAGATGGCTTAATTTCTTTTAAATAATAATCACCATATTCTAAGTTTTTAAAAATACCATAACCTTTATTATCAGTTGTTATTTCTCCAACTTTTTCCCCACTTTTTTTATATATACCATATACTGCCCCATTTAAAGAAGCATCTCCTCTTGGTGTTTTACTTATCTTATCTTCTTTATATAACTCAATATCTCCTCTTATTTTTTTATTATTAATAGTTTTAGTAATATGTAAATTATCTAAAGTTATTTCTATATTATAAGTTTTTGTATCTAAAACATAACCCTCTGGTGCTACTCTTTCTTTTAATGTATAACTACCTAACTCTAAATCTGTACATTTACCTTTACCATTATTATCAGTTGTTATTGTACAAACTATATGTTCTTCTTTATTTATAAGGTCAAATTCTGCTCCCTTAAGAGCTTCCTTATTTTCTCCAAGCTTTTCAATTTCAATACTTCCACCGGTGACTTTTCCACTTACTGTTGCATAAACAGCATCAACATTTCCACCCACAATCATATTTTGCGAAATATTTGATAAAAAGAACACTGTATCATTTTCATAATAATTTTCTCCTTTAGCAAGCTTAACTTCAATCTTACCTACACTAGTAGGAGTAACTATTAAGGTATTACCTCTTATATCTGCCTCACAATTCTTACAACTAGAAACTTTAAAATCACTTAAAACACCATTATTGTCGGTAACTTCTTTAGCTTCATTTAATTTTAAATCATAATTTTCTCCATCAAAACTAGGCTTAACATAATGATTTCTAATAGACTCTTCTATATCTTCCATCTCTTTTTCATACATTTTAACTTCTTTACAACTTTTATTACTACATAATACATCTGTAAATACTTGATTTTCCATTGTTTGATATATAAGCATTTGAGCCGCGATTTTATAAGGTATCATTATTCTTCCTGGATGGTCAAACCCATAATAAGCAATAAGCATCATTCTTTTTAACTGTTCCATCGTTACTTTATTAGTAGGCTCATTTTGAGTTGCATTTACTTTCTCTAATAAATTAGGGTCATTATATTTAACTATTTCATAATTAGCATTGGTATTTAATTCTTCAGTCGGAGCAAAGCAATATATATGTCTTCCAGCATACTCCCCTGTCATTGCTCTATAGTCCATTACTTCTCCATACTTACTAAAATATCCATCATTTTTCTTCGCATGATAAACTCCACCTGGAGCAAACCCCATCACTTTATTTTCTTCTGCATTAACCCCTTTTATTCCTCCAAAAATTAATACTAATGTAAAACACATTAAAATTAATACTTTTTTCATATAATCCTCCATATAAATTTCAGATTATAGTACTAAACTCATTGAACGATTATATATATTACACCAAAAATTAAAATAATGCAAATAAAATTTAATTATATAATGAAACAATTATATCTATAATAAATAAAAGAATTAATAAAACAGTAATATATTTAGGTATTTTCTTAATAAATTTCTCAATAACCCCTCTTAATAAATAATTAACAATCGTTGCAAAAAATCCCCAACAAAAAGATATTTCTAAAGCTATATAATGTCCTATATTATATTTTAAATTAGTATAATCCCAAAATACTCTATGAAATAATTTTTCTATTAATAATCCCCCACTTAACTCAATTAAAGTCATTCCAATTGTTGCACATACATAAAAAAGAACTATCTCTAACCATTTATCTAACTTAAATCTTTTTAATATTTTATCTATAATCATGAGTGCATATATAGAAAATCCATAAATAAAAGTCCAAGGTCCATAAAGAAGCCCACTTCTAAAATGTGCATGTGTAAATATATTAACAATATTTTCAAATATAAACCCCAAAAATGAATATACAAAAAAGACATTAATATAAAACATATTACCACCATTATTATTCTAAATACTTTTTTATTTAATATACCCATTATAAACTATATTAGTATCTTTAACTACAATAAAAGCATTACTATCTATAGTCTTAATTAATTTAATAACTTCTTTTACTAAAGCCCATTTTACATCTATAATAAGTAAATCTTTATCTTCATTATAATTATTTTTTAAAGAAATTATTGATACTCCAATATCTTTTTCTCTTAATTTATTTATTAATAGAAAATTATCTTTTTTAGTTATAACTTCAATACTATTAACACATTTAACTATCTTTCTTGCTAAATACCCTCCTAAATATGTTCCTGTTGCGTACCCCAAAGAATAACAAATTGGAATAAGTAAACTTGTAACTTCAGAGTTTATTGCTTTTCTTGCCGCGATAAACCATACAAAAACTTCAAAAAAAGCTAAAATAGGAATTAAAATACTTTTTCTTTTTACCATTATCATTGTTCTAAATGTTGAAATAGTAACATCAACTATTCTTGCTAAAAATATAGTTAAACAAGTAAAAAGCATAATACCACCTTTAATATTATGCTACTACATAACTTTTAATATTCCTATTATAATTAAGACTATTAGTATTACTAAAACTATAATTAAACCTAAAAACTTATTCTCTTTTCTCTTGCCATAATCTCTATTAATATCAGAATTATATTTATCAGACATTAAACTAACTTTAAATTTATTTTCTTTTTCTTTATTAAAACTTTTTTGCTTGATAATTTGTTCTTCACTCATCATAGCCCCACACTTTTTACATATATACCCTTCACTAGGAAGTGCTGCCCCACATCTTTTACAAAACATTTCTTTCACCAATTTAATTGTACTACAAATATATAATATTGCTAATAATTAATAATAATATTTACATTATATTTACATAAGTAACCAATCTATATAAATCTTATTTATAAAGTTTTGCAAACGTATTTGCAAAAGTATCTTTTTTTGGAAAGTTTTGCAAGTGTATTTGCAAAAATATTATTTTTTATAAAGTTTTGCAAATGAAAAAGGTGAGAGTAATCACCTTAAATTCATGCTTAAGTATAAATTAAGAGCTACTTAAGCAAG
>CANQTE010000071.1 GCA_947626695.1 uncultured Bacilli bacterium
AAAATAATTGCTAAATTTGCTTTTTTACATAAAATATAGTATAATGCATTTGGGTTTTCCTTACCCGTTGGGTTAGGGACGCCTCTTTTTTATTTGTTTTTTGCAATTACATTTATAAGTTTTCACTTCTTTTTATAATAACTTTTTGTAACCAATTTCTATATAATTTGTTATTTGGAGTGAAAGCTAAAACGTAACTGTTGCGGTGCGTAACTGTAACGTTGTTTTAATACCATTTAAGATAACATAGATCTAAAACAAGAATTATATGAGATTCTTATTGATAGAAGTTTTAATACCATTTTGAGTTTTAAATTTAAGGGGATTGTTTGGTAATAAATTGTTATCAACTACTTTAACATTACCATAATTTTTAGCATAATTTTTATCTAATGTTGTATATAATCCTAATCCATAAAAAGCTACACCAGTGCGAGACTGCTGAAAAAGTAGTTAAAATTAAAACTGATATTTAGAATTGATTTCTAGTTATCAGTTTTTTATGATTTTTATAAAAAAGTTGCAAATATAGGTTATCAGTAGTAACCTTGACGAACTAGAAATTTATCTCTATCAGATAAATCTTTATATCTTTTTCCTTTTTCTTCGACAGAAAGTTTTAACCAATCTTCAAATGATAACATCATTTCATCTCCTTTAAAGTTATTATTAATATAAAAAATAAAATAACAAAAATATTATTTTAGTAAGAATATTTCTTTAATATTCAGTCTAAAACATTCATTTTTCTTATACCATTATGATTTATTTCTGGATTTAAATCCATAGTTAATTATAATTCTGGATTATGATTATTTATTGTTTTTAGTGTTTCTAGCTCTCTTTTTAAAATTTTTTCATCACGTGCTGAATATACGACCTCAATATAAATTATACTTTTTATTGCAACAAAAGTTAGTTTCTTTTTCTTCATTTTACCAATATAAATTTTATAACTTCTAAACACGTTCTGCTCTAAAATATAAAAATTTGCAATAGACTGCAAACTTTTTCTTAATTTATGAATTATTTGCAATTAATTAAAAAAAGTAACCATTTTTAGAATTACTTTTTCTTTCTCTTACGAGTTTTAAAATCATCTTCAAATATATTATATACTTCTGTTTCTTCAAGTTTAGACTTATCTTTTTCATTAACTTTTATTTCTTTAATTTGGATTTCTTTTTTATCATTATCACTATCTATATTCTTATTTTCTTTATTATTAACTTTCTCTTTATTATTATTCTTATTTATTTCTTTATTATCTTTTTTATTTTTTAAATTAAGTTCCGTTGTATCTTGTTTTACAGTATGTTTCTTTTCTTCCTCTGTTATCTTTTTTACTTCACATACAACATCATTTAATTTTCTTGTTGCTTCAATTTTAGCTTCTTGTTTTTGAATAAATTTATTAATCTTTTTTTGCTTTTTTCTTAAACTATGAGATAAACTAATAATTAAAATAACACTTATTATTAGACCACAGGCAAAAGCAATAATTATATAAGTATAGTTAGTAATAGTTTCATTTGCTTCATTAATATAAGTATCATCAAATAATGTCGCGGTTTTATTTACTTCATCATATAAATAATTATTTATTTTACCATCTTCAAGGCTTTTAGCACTTATAATAACATAGTTTGAATTTTCACTATATTTATAAGCATCATATTTTTGATTATTGATTGTAACAGTAGTTTTGATTAAATTTAATTCTTGCGTAAATGGGGCTGGTATTAAAAGATATGTTTTTAAATTTAATTCATTATATATACTGTAATCATCATTATCATATTTAGCATAAATAATATTTCCTTCTACATCTTTTAAGCCAACCAGAGTAATGTCAGCGACAGAATTAACAAAGGCTGGTATTTCAAACTCTTTAATTGTTATTTTAGTTTCTGTAAATGTGGCAGGAGTAGAGAGCAAAGCTGCATTTTTAACAACAACATATTCTTTATCATTTAAAGTAACATTAATAGGGTTTTGGTCTTCAACATTAACAGTTAGATTATATGTTTTTTGGTCTCCATTTTGAGCTGTTACTACAAGAGAAAAAACATTAGTACCTTCTGTTACTTCAAGTTCACCATCACCATTTACAGAAGCATTAGAATCATTTACAGTAGCTTTTACTTTAACACTTGTTGTCCCGGTTGGAACATTTACTATATAATCTAAAGTTTCTTTATTAAATTCTTTATCTAATTCATAACCTTCTACAGTTAAATTTTTTAAATAATTATCTTTACTATATGAAGCTTCTAATTCTTTTTGGGTAATTATTTTAACTGTATTACTAGAAGCTGTAATATTCATTTCATTCATACTTGTATTATCATAAACTATATAACTACTAACAGATAAACGAGTTGTTCCAGTTTTTAGAGTTTTAAAAGTAAAGGTATAAGTTTTGCTTTTTGTACCACTGGCGCTAGTAGTATAACCAACCATACTTGTACCTCCGCTTTCAGAGGTAGAACTTACTAATTGGAGATACGACTTATCATAATTTAAATCCATTTGCCAACTACCAATAGCTGTACCACTAGATAAAGTAACATTTACGGTAATACGATTGTTTAATACCGCGGTACTAGCACCTGTTACTTTAATTGTACCACTTGCCGCGTAAACTAAACTCGGAAAAATAAGTAAACTTAGAATTGTTACTAAAAATAATTTTAATTTTGACATTTTATACTTCCTTTCTATTCTATTGCTTTATTTCATAAGTTCCTAAAATATTTTTTTGAATTTGTAATAAATCAAGAGCATTAATTGTACCATCATTAGAAGCATCACCCGCGGTTTTATAAACATCTTTTAAATTATAAGTTCCTAGAATACTTTTTTGAACTTGTAATAAATCAAGAGCATTAATTACACCATCTCCAGAGGTATCACCTTTAATTACTATAGTAAAGACATCCGCTTTATTATCAGTTTTAATTGTTACTTTAGAACCAGTACCGACTTTATTATTAGTAATAGTCTTATTAGAAGAATCCGTAACAGTTACAGTATTACTGCCAGAGATAGACTCTAAAGCCGATTTTACAGCACTACCAGTCATATTAGGTGTAACTCCAAGTAAAGTAGCTCCAGAACTTCTAAAACCTGCGAGAGTAATTATTGAACTAACAGAGAGTGAAGTAGATGTTTTAGTATCATCCTCATTATCAACTGCTCCAGAACTACTATTAACAATATTAGTATTCATATTAGTATAAACAGGAATATAAAATTCAAAAGCTCTATCTAATAAATTATTTTTATTATAAGCATTATAGGCAATAGAAGCTTCACTAGAAGGAGCAGCTAGGTTAGCCATATAATAATGAAGATACATACTTGTTGATTTAACAGGAACAACATTGAAACGTTCAAGATATGAAGTATATTGTCCTGCTCCAACAAAATTATTTTCTAAAAAGGTTCCTCCACCAGTAACAGCCGCACTAACAGAATTCCAGTCATTTGCTTTGGCAGTTGTAAGTCCACAGTAAGTAGCTCCTAAACCAACGGTAACACAAGTTCCTGTTACACCTATATTATAAAAATTATAGTATCCACGAAAATCATAAGTTGTACCTTGGATTGGGCCATTAAAAGTTCCTTTATATAAATTTTGAAGGCGTGTTCCTGTTCCTAATTCTTGATACATCCTTGATGCTAAATGTGTCGGACTGATATTAGTTTTTTTACCACCTTCGGTAATTAGTTTAGCTAAATCTGTACCTTGATTTTGGTGATATTTATAAAAATCTGTACTTTCGATAATAGATTTAGCAACTTTATCGTAATCATTTTCTAAAGCACTGTTATAGCGATTATATTCAAACTGGAAAATATAACTTTCAGTAAAAAAATTACGAGGGTCAAGATAATGAGCAACACCACTTTGATTGACAGTAACAAAGCCACCTTCATTATAAGTACAAGATGTATCTTTCCAATTGCTTTGAGGGTTATAAACTAAGGAATTTCCACAAGAAGTGAATTTATCTACAGCCGTTGCCCAATCTAAATTAGTTTTAATAGCTTTAAATGTCCAATTTGGGTGTTTAGATTTTAAACTACATAGCCCAGACCAATAACTTGCAGGGAAGCCTTCATTTTTTAACTCTAATTCACAAGCGGTAGTAGCTTCCGTTTTTTCTTCTTCGCCTTCTTCATAAACTCTTGCATAATCACTACAAACATAAGCACTTTTACCATTATAATCTATTTCATACCACCCAGCATCACAAGTACCATCATTTTTTTCATCTTTAACTAAATCACTATTTTTTAAATTATAAGAACTACCAACTTTTCCTAATTCTATACGTCCATAGCTAGTACTAGGTCCACTTCTAATATTAACCGCGTCTAATAAAACTACATATTTAGAAGCCGCATAAACAGGAAGGCTAAAACTAAATATTAATAATAAAACAAATATACATTTTAAATATTTCATTCTAACCTCCTAAGTATTCATAATCATTATATAATATTTTTATCTTTAGCTCAATATAATGTCGTTATTTAGCGAAATTAGTCGTAAACTCTGTGTAAATGTTTAGCTTGTTAGATTAAAATAATTGCAAGTGGTTATAATATATTATATAATAAAGTTATAGACTTAAAGAATAGGGTTGGAATATGAAGGTATTATTTAATAAAATTAAAAAGGTTAATAAAATATTTCTATTTATATTTCTAATAATATTTATTTTATATACTAGTAGTTATGTATTATTTGTTAAGAATTTAATAGGGGTATCAATAGAAACGACAATAAGAGTTATTATTTCATTTATTTTACTTGTTTGGTTATTTATATATTTTATATGGAATTTAGTTAATTTAATACTTAAAAAACATATAACTATTGCCATAACAAGTTCTATATCTTTAATATTAACAGTTGGTTTAAGTATAGTTACATATTATCTTGGAATGGTAAATTCTAATTTAGATAATTTACAAGAAAAAGAATATTTAACTTATACTTCTAACTTAGTAGTATTAGAAAATAATAAGATAACTAAAGATAGTGTTCTTGGAATTATTAGTAAGAGTGAAGATAGTGATGAATATGAACTTTCTAAAGAATTAATTAAAGAAGAAAAATTAGATGAAAATAAACTTAAAATATACGATGGATATTATGAAATGATATCAGCTTTATTAAAAAAAGAAGTTGATGGAATATTTCTTACTACTAATCATTTAAAGATATTTAGTGATGAAGAATTTGAAGATTTAAAAAATGCTCAGATAGTATATTCTTATAGTAAAAAATTAAAAAATCAAGATACAGAAATAGTTGGTAATAAAAGTGTAACTGAGCCATTTACAGTTTTACTTATGGGAGTAGATTCAGTTACTGATGGAATTGATGCTAGTACTTCTTTTAATGGAGATACTTTAATGCTTATTACTTTTAATCCTAAAACTTTAAATGCAACGATGTTTTCAATTCCAAGAGATACTTATGTGCCTATTGCATGTAATCATGATAAATATGCTAAAATTAATTCTTCAGCAGCTTATGGTACTAGTTGTGTTATTAATACAATAGAAAACTTAACAGATATAGATATTGATTATTATGTTAAGATTAATTTTAAAGGGGTTGTTGATTTAGTAGAAGCTTTAGGAGGTATAACAGTAGATGTTGAAAAGCCAGATTATAATGTTTATTTAAATACTTATAATGGAAAAGTATGTGAGCAAAATTCTTTAAGACAGTTTGGTGATAATTTAGTATGTATGGAATCAGGTGTTCAAACTTTAAATGGAGAACAAGCTTTAGCGTATGCAAGATGTAGGCATGCTTATTTAATGAGTGATATAGCGAGAAACAAACATCAACAACAAATAATAGAAGCTTTAGCTAAAAAAGCAGCAAGTCCGGATAATATTGGAAAATTAAAAGAAATATTAGAGGCTGTTACTAATAATATAGATACAAATATGTCTAAAAAACAAATATATAATTTTTATGATATTTTAAAAAATATGGTTAGTAAAACAATTAATGGTGGTGAGTTCTTAACTTTAGAAAAGACTTATTTAGAATATTATAATTTAAATGTTAGAATGAGTAATAATGGGCTTTTACTATCAGCGATTGGGTATTATCCTGATTCTTTAGAAGCAATAGTTAATTTAATGAAAGCTAATTTAGAGCTAGAAGATAAAGAAGCAATTAAAACATTTAGTTTTGATGCAAATGAAAACTATACAAGAAAAGCTACAGGGCAAGGAATAACAACTGGTGATAAGTTAATTACAATGCCTAGGTTTATAGGAAAAAGTGTTAGTGAAGCAGAAGCTTGGGCAGATGAAAATAATATTAGATTAGATGTAGAGTTTGCAGATTCTGACAGTGAGTATTATAATCCTGATGTATTACCAGGTATGATAGCGGGACAAAGTATTAGTGATGGTATGATTATTAATGATACTAACGAACTTACTGTTTATATCAATAGTGGGGAAAATACTTCAGAAGAAAATGATAATAATACTGACAATCAAGATGTTCAAAATAATGAAGATAATGAAGAACAAGATAATAATGATAGTGATAATGATGGTAATTTAGACGATATTGAACCTGGTATATATTTTAATGAAGAAGAGTAATCTTAAACATTAAGGGGTGATGAATTAATTTTCACCTTTTTTTGGTTTCCTAAAAAGGTTTGTAATTATTAATATTTTAGCTTTAAAATTGATTTGTTTCAGTATTACTCAGTTCTTTTTTATACATTTAATTTTATCATAGCATCTCAAGTTCTTTTATCATTTTTCTCATTTCTTTTAATTTAGCTATATGTTTTTCTGCAAATTTTTCCATTTCTTCTAAAGTCTTAGCATCTTCTTTCATT
Source organism: uncultured Bacilli bacterium (assembly GCA_947626695.1). Classification (GTDB taxonomy): domain Bacteria; phylum Bacillota_I; class Bacilli_A; order RF39; family UBA660; genus Caccenecus. Next base: position 6,897 of record CANQTE010000071.1, read on the forward strand.
TTTTTTATTTTTTCTTTTTGCTCTTTTGTTAATTCTTCTTCTGGGATTACAATTGGAGATAAAGGCTGACTAATTCTTGCCAAAAATTTATCGTTATCAGATAAGTCTTTATATTTTTTACATTTTTCTTTTTCACTTAATTTCATAAATTCTTTAAAAGATAATTTACTCATACTTACACCTCTTCAAGATATATTCTAACAAAATAACTATCAGTTGTATCTATTTTTTGTACAAAAAATTCAACATTTTTTTTAAAAAGTATTTCTTGTTCTGATTTGTTATACTCTCTTACTTTTTAAACTTTAGCTTCAGGATTGTAAGCTTCACCTGTAATAGTACTTAAAAATTCTTTATGTTTTATATTTTTTCTCCTCAAGCTACTCCTTAAAAAAATAATCTATGTCATCACTATTAAT
>CANQTE010000072.1 GCA_947626695.1 uncultured Bacilli bacterium
ACTAAAAAGAATTATGAAAAATTTAAAGAAAGACTAATAAAAAAGGGAGAGACCCAAGGTATTAATCGTGGTATTAATTTAGAAAAGGCAACTATAGCTCAGAATATGTATAATCGAGGCATGAGTATAGAAGATATTATAGCTATAACAGGACTTACAAAAGAAGAAATACTAAAAATTATAAATTAATATAATAAAAATAAAAAGAGTTCTCATCCAGAACTTTTTTATTTTAAATATTTAGGACTATCAATTCTACCGAGTAGATAATCAGCACTTATATTATATTTTTTACATATCATATATAAAAAAGGAGTAGCAATTAAATATAAACCTTTTTCATAATTTGATAATAAAGAACGATTAGTATTTAGATATTTAGCAAGTGTTTCTTGAGTAATATTTTGCTCTTTTCTAAACTCTTTTAATCTTTTACCTGAAATAATAGCATTTACTTCTTTAAATTCAGAATTTAAAGACTTATCTGTAAAAGAAAAAATATAATCAATAGAAATATTTAAATAATCACAAAATGCAATTAAATGTTTTATTGGTATAGTAGCATCTTGAGTTTCATAATGACTATATGTAAATGGAGAAATATTAAGTATCTTTGCCATTTCCTTTTGACTTATATTTTGTCCTATTCTAATATCACTCATTTTGTCTTTATAGTTCATTTAAATCACCAATACAATTTTCTCATTTTTTTAGTTTAAAATAAATTTCTGTCATTTATTTGCCAAAATGCCAACATTTTTCTTGACTTTTAAGATTTAGATTATTATAATTATAGTATAAGTTAGAAATTTCTAATATTATTGATAATTAGAAAGAAGGAAGAAATGAAATTAGAAAAGTTAAGTAAGGGAAGATTTATTAAAACAAGTATTATAGTTTTAGTAGTTATAAGTATATTTGGAGTTATATTTATAAATAGAAGTAAAGCCAAATATAGAGTAACTCAAAGTATTCAAATAGTTAATGGTACTGTTAATTATAAAGTACCTGATTTAAATGTACTTGCAATGTATAAACAAAAAGTAAAAGGAAATACAGATGATAGCAATTATGAAAGCATTAATAATGTTCCTACAAGCGAGCATAAGTTAAATACTACAAAAAGTTATTGTACTAAACCAAGTACAAATGATACTAAAATTACAGGAAATATGGTCTATGATGCTGGTAAAGTTAGCATAGATATAACCGAAAAAGGTACTAAATGTTATCTATATTTTGATATACAATTAAGCTTAAAAGAAGATATTATAGCAAAACATCCAAGTACTGGAACACCTAATTTTAGTACCACATCATGTGCAAGTGGATGTGGTGAACAAACAAATGGAATATATGAGGCAGATGATGATTTTGGAACGAGTTATTATTTTAGAGGAACAATAGATGATAATTGGGTTAAGTTTGGAAAAATAAATGCGACAGGCCAAGATATATGGTGGCGAATAATAAGAATAAACGGAAATGATACTATTAGATTAATATATTTTGGAACAAACAGTAGCAGTAGTGCGCCTACAATAGAAGACGCAAGTACTACTACATATAAAGCTGTATATAATAAAAATTGGGAAAACCAAAGCTATGTAGCGTATAGGACTAGTTCTTTAAAAAGTAACGTAGATTATTGGTATGGCATATCAAATTTAAGCGCTGAGCCCCAATTACAACATATTGATACAGAAACAGGATTTTGCAGTGATAAAGATATAGCAGTTTCTGATAATAATACGGTGCGGTTTAAACCATATCAAAGGTTAGAAAATTATCCAGTAGAACCAAGTTTAAAATGCAGTCAATCAAATTTATTTACAAAAACTGGTAGCAAGGGTAATAATCAATTAACAAATCCAGTAGGTTCAATTACAGCAGATGAAGTAGTTTTTGCTGGTGGTACTGGTTCAAACCCAGGTTACTATTTAAATACAGGTTATGACTACTGGACAATGTCCCCTTCCACCTTTGCTGCAAGGCTTGCTCAGGTATTTTATGTAAGTAGCCTCGGTGGTTTAGTTAGTGAACGTATAGACACTTCATTTGCTACAGTACCTGTCATAAATCTCAAAGCAGACACTCAATTTATAGGCGAAGGTACATCTACCGACCCCTATGTCGTCGTAATTTAGCTTGCTTAGGTAGCTCTAATATTTATACTTAAGCAAAGATGGTGGATATTTCCCACAATTAAAAATACTGTATTTAATTGTTAAGTTATAATACAGTATTTTTTAATTTCTTAATTTATTTACTTTCAATTGTAATAATAAGATTTTCTTGTTCAGCAATTTTTAATAATAATTCAAAATCATAATTTCTTTCACCATATTCATAATATTGTACTGCTGTTTTACTTCTATTAATTTCTTTCCCAAATTCTTTCTGTGTTTTCCCACTATTTTCTCTAATAATACGAAATATCTCATTAGCTTTATAATTATTTGCAACTATTTTCATTTACTCACCTCTTGACAAGTATACAAAATGTTGGTATTATATTGTTGAAAATGCCAACAAAACGTTGGCCTAAATATATTATTATAATGGTTAGGAGTATGAAAAATATGAAAATAGAGAAGTTAAGTATTGGAAGTAATAAAATATATTTAGTAATAGGTTTTATATTAGCAATATTATTAATAATAATTATTAATATATTTTTAACTAGGTCTAAATATAGAGTAACAGAAAGTATTCAAATAGTAAGTGGAGATATTTATTATGCTAAGTTTGATTATAAAATAATGAAAGTATATTTACAAAATAAAGATAAAACAAACTATGTAGATAATGGAACAGAGATACCATCAAGTGGGTATAAATTAAGACCAATAGGTAATGGAGAAAATGATAGTTATTGTACCATAAATAATATAAGAGCAGAAGATGTAACTATAACATATAACAATGGACAGTTAACAGTTAATTCAAAAAGAAAAGGTGCTAAGTGTTATTTATATTTTGATATACAAGAAACATTGGCAGATAAATTAAAAGAAAAAGTTAATACTGTAAGTGATGGCTGTCCCGCTTATGCTGAAACACCATCTATAACTACTATAGGAGAAAAAAGTCTATTATGTAAAGGAATAGATGATTTTGGAGATACATATTACTATCGAGGAGCAGTAACAAATAACTGGGTAAAAATAGGAAATTTCTATTGGCGAATAATAAGAATAAATGGAAACGGAAGTATACGATTGATATACTCTGGAAAAGGAAGTCCTGCCACGAGTGGAGATGCTACTCAGATAGGTACATCTGCATTTCATGGACCAGATGGCGATCAAGAAAAATATGTAATATATAGTAATAGTACTATAAAAAACGAATTAAACAGTTGGTATAGTACTAATTTATGGAGTACTTATAGAAATATAATGGATGAAACAGTAGGTTTTTGCAACGATGCTGACTACGGAACATATAGTAGTTTTAATCATACACAAAAATTTAAACCACGCGATAGAGTATTTAGTGGTGACACACAAACACCAACATTTAAATGTGGAACACCAAAAACAAATTTATATACAACAATTAATGGCACGCAAGGAAACCAAAAATTAAGTCTTCCAATAGGTTTAATAACTGTCGATGAAATAAATTTTGCTGGAGGCCACTCGCGTCTTCAAAATTTAAGTTATTACTTATATACTGGACTACAGTACTGGACCATGTCTCCAGGAATGTATTCTTCTTATTATAATTATGTGGAAGCATTTCATATGGAGAATGATGGCAAATATAATGATAACTACTATGTTAACGAAATTCTAGGTGTAAGACCTGTCATAAATTTAAAGGCAGATACAGAGTTTAAAGAGGGTGGAAATGGTACTTCTAGCAATCCATACGAGGTTATAATATAACTTGCTTAAGTAGCTCTAATATTTATACTTAGGCAAAATAATAGATGGGTATCTCTCCCATCTTTTTTAACTTATCTAAAATAGATAAATATAAATAATGCTAAACAAATACAATATATTGAAAACTTCCATAATTTTCCTTTTTGGACCATATTGGAAAGCCATTTATAAGTAAAATATGTAACTATACACGCGGCAATAAGACCACTCATATATGGAACAAAAAGACTTATTAGACTACCTGCATCAATTAAATCTTTAACACCTAATAACATTGTTGCAACACTTATAGGAAAATATAATATAAAAGTATATTTTAAAGCTGTTTTTCTACTCATACCAACAAGTAAACACGCAACTAATACTGTTCCACTACGACTAATCCCTGGCATAATTGTAATCATTTCAAATAACCCCACAATAAGTGCATCTCTTAAAGTAATATCTTTATCTTCTTTTTTACCATTTTTATTTTTAACTAAGAAAAGCATTAAAGCAGTAATTAAAAAAGCAAATCCTAAAAACTTAATATTTTGTAATTTATCTTCTATAACATCTTTAAATAATATCCCAACAATTCCAACTGGAATAGTAGAAATAATTAAATACCAACAATATTTAAATTTAACCTTGTTTTCTAATCTTTTCTCTTTATTAAAAATAAAGGTGAAAAAAGCTTTAACAAGGTCTATAACCTCATTTCTAAATATAAATAATATAGCTAAAAAAGACCCAAAATTCGCGACTATTTCAAAGTTTAAATCATTAAACATATTTGTATTAAACATATTTTTAAATAAAAATATATGCCCACTAGAACTAATTGGTAAAGGTTCAGTAAATCCTTGAATAATACCTAAAATAATATAAATTAATAACTTCATTTCTAATCACCTATATAAATTATATAATATTTTTTTTAAATAAGAAATAAAATTATAGGGGAAAAAGTATATGTTTAAATTATTTATGTATATATTGGGAATTATTTTCACGAGTGTTGGCATTTTCTTTACACTTATATATCTTAATTTACTTTCTATGGGGTATAGTATTTTCGATTTTGGGAAATTTATTATTAAGAGACTTGAATTTTGGTTTATCATTATAGGTTTGATATGTCTTGTTATTTCTTTAGAAAGGTTGATTAAAAATGAATTATTATTATGATGTAATCTTAAATTGGAGTGATACTAAAGCTTATGATTTTTATGAATGGAATGATACAGATTATTTAGAATTAATAAAAAAGATACCATTATTTAAAATTAAACATAAATCTTTATTAGATATTTTAACTCATAATATTAAATTAAATAAAGATATCTTAGAACAAATATTAGATAAAACTCTTTTAAGTAGAACAAGTGTAATTACAAGAATACCTTATGCTTGCTTGCTTACTGATGGTAAAAATTGTTTAGCTCTAGAATTTAATATAGAAGGTATAAGTATTAATCGTAGTAAATTATTACTTGATGATGAAATTAATATTTTAGAAGTTAGTTATAATTTAAAAGAATATAATTTTTTATTTGAAACTTTAGAAGAAATAGATAATAATAATATTTTAAGACAAGAAAAAGATGCTAAACATTTAATTACTTTAGAAATTAATAATTTATATCAAAATAAAGATTATGCTAAACTAAAATATTTATATTATGAGTATAAAAAAGAAAAGATAGATGATCTAAATGTTATTTATGATAATTTAATTAATGACTTAAATAATTCTTTTGGTTCTGATATATTAAGACTATATTATATTATTAAATTATCTTATCATAAAGTTTAAAAAATACTATTCATAATAAAATTGAAATTGTCCTCTTATTAATTTTATTTAATACGACTTGCTCAAAACTTGCTCAAGACTTGCTCAAAATTTAAAAAAATAAACTTATTAAAATATAAAAAATATAGATAAATTGTAAAAATATTAAAGTCATGATATAATATGTTGCTAGGAAGTGATTTTATGAATTTACCTAGCTTAAAAGAAGCCAAAAAAAGAGAAAATAAACCTACTAAAAGAATAGAAGCTTCAAACATCAAAAGTAATAAATTTAATGGTAAAAAATTTTTTATAAAAACTTATGGTTGTCAAATGAATGTTCATGATTCAGAAGAAATAAAAGGAATATTATATAATATAGGGTCTTTTGAAACAGATAATTATAATGACGCTGATATAATAATTTTAAATACATGTGCTATAAGAGAAAATGCTCATGATAAAGTATTTGGCTTTTTAGGCCGTGTTAAACATTTAAAAAAGGAAAAACCAGAATTAATTGTCTGTGTAGGTGGTTGTATGCCCCAACAAGATAGTATTGCCGAGGCTCTAAAAACTAAATATCCTTTTGTAGATATAGTCTTTGGAACTCATAATATAAATGAACTTGGAAAATTACTTTTAGAGCACCAAAATAAACAAGATATAGAAGTATATTCTATTGAAGGAAATGTTTATGAAAATATGGATTATAAACGAGATTCTAAATATACAGCCTGGGTTAATATAATGTATGGCTGTGATAAATTTTGTACATATTGTATTGTGCCCTTTACAAGAGGAAAACAAAGAAGTAGAAAAATGTCTGATATCTTAAAAGAAGTAAATGGCTTAAAAGATAAAGGCTATTTAGAAGTAACTCTATTAGGTCAAAATGTTAATGCCTATGGTAAAGATTTAGAAGATAATACTAATTTTGCTTTATTACTTGAAGAAGTAGCTAAAACAGGAATAGATAGAATAAGATTTGTTACATCACACCCTTGGGATTTTACAGATAATATGATTGAAGTAATTAGTAAATATGATAATATTATGCCTTATATTCATTTACCTTTACAAAGTGGTAGTTCTAAAATATTAAAATTAATGGGAAGAAGATATACTAAAGAAGACTATTTAAAGTTATATAATAAAATTAAAGAGGCTATCCCAGGTGTTAGTATAACAACAGATATTATTGTTGGCTTTCCAAATGAAAGTGATGATGACTTTAATGAAACTCTAGATGTTGTAAAAAAGTGTCAATTTGATGGAGCTTATACTTTTATTTATTCTAAAAGAGAAGGTACTCCTGCTGCTCTTATTAAAGATAATATTTCAAGTGAAATTAAAGAAGAAAGATTGCATAATTTAAATGAATTAATAAATGAATATAGTTTAAAGCATAATAAAGAATATGAAGGAAAAATTGTTAAAGTTTTAGTAACAGGCATAAGTGAAAAAGATGAGAACATGGTATGTGGTTATACTGAGACTATGAAGTTAGTTAATATTGAAGGTGCTTT
>CANQTE010000073.1 GCA_947626695.1 uncultured Bacilli bacterium
ACCCAGTTATAATCAACTGACCCTCTAAAGTATGAACTTGTTCCAAAATCATCCGCTGCTGTAAATAAACCTATTGTCGTATCGTCACATCCACTTGAACATGATGTATTAGCAAAATTTGGAGTTCCACTATTTGGATGATTTTTAGTTATATCTCCTATCAACTCAGAACCAGATGGGTCTGTCTGTAAATCAAAAAACAAATAACATCTAGTTCCCTGCTCTTTAATACCACTAAAAGTTACACTCCCATTTGTATAACTAATAGTAATTCCAGTATTATTTCTTTCTCCATTAATAGTACAATAACTATCAGTTGCACCATCTCCTAAGGGTTTTAATTTATACCCACTTGCAGGAACTTCATTATTACTTGCCGAAACATAATCACTACTGCCTTTTGCACTCTGTAACTTTACACCTAGCATACTAAAGTCTGGATTAGTATAATTAACTTCACCACTTACTACCTGTATACTTTGTGTTACCCGATATTTAGCTTTACTTTTATTTATAAATATAACGCCAATTATACTTAAAACTACTAAAACAATAATACTAGTTTTAATAAAATTCCCTTTTCTTAACTTTTCTAATTTCAATTATCTTTCCTCTTTTCTAATTATCAATAATATTAGAAATTTCTAACTTATACTAAAATTATAACTATACAAATAAAAATTGTCAAGCAAAATGTCATTATTTAACGGATTTTTCTTTTAGTAAATAATAATGTGAGAAAATTATACTGGTGATTAAGTATGTATAAAGAAAGAATAAAAGATTTAAGAGATTATCATGAAATAACTCAAGAAGTAGTAGCAAATTACATTGGTATTAATAAGGGCTTATATAGTCAATATGAAATCGAATATACTATAATGCCTACTAAACATTTAAATACTATTGCTAATTATTTTAATGTTTCTCTTGATTATATATTCAAATTTACTAACGAAGTTAATTATCAAAATATTAAAAAAGATATTGATAAAAAATTATCAGGAAAAAGATTAAAAGAATTTCGTAAAGAACGAGGTATTACTCAAGTTGAATTTTCCAAAATATTAAATGTTTCTAGAACTACTATTACAGAATATGAACGTGGTACAAATATAATTGCAACTCCATTTTTATATACTATATGTAAAAAATACAACATATCTGCTGATTATCTACTTGGGAGAATAGATAGTCCTAAATATTTAAAAGAAACTAATTAAAAAAAGCAATTTCATTTTTATTTTGAAGTTGCTTTTTAATTTATTTTACAATAATATCACAAATAAGATTTGCTATTTCTGTTGGATTATCTATCGGTAAGCCTTCTATTAAACGAGCCTCAGCATATAATACTTTACTATATTTTTTTAGTTCTTCTTTATCTTTCTTATATAACTCTTGAAGTTTTTTGGCGATAGGATGGTTAGAATTAATTTCTAGTATTTTCTCGGCATTAACAGATTCATTAGTAGGCATAGCATTCATAACTTTTTCCATTTCAACAGATATCTCACCACTTGCTGTTAAACAAACAGGATGATTTTTTAATTTACTAGTAAATTTTACTTCTTTAACATCAATTTCATTTTTCATTAAAGTAAGTAAATCTTTAGAATTTTCATTTAAAGTTTTAAGTTCTTCTTTTTCTTCTTCTGTTTCTATATCAATATTATCAGAACATACATTTTTAAAATCTTTTTCTTCATATTTATTCATTACTTTAAGAACAAACTCGTCTAAATAATTAGGACATAATAGAACATCTTTTTCTTTAGAAATAATTGTTTCAACTTGAGGTAAAGTTTTTATTTGGTCTATAGAAGAACCACAAGCATAATAAATTATTTTTTCGTCTTTATTATTATCAATATACTCTTTTAAAGTAACTAACTTTTCTTGTTTTGAAGAATAAAACATTAATAAATCTTGAAGATTATCTTTATTCATACCATAACTATTATAAATGCCCGCTTTAATTTGTAACCCAAAAGCTTCCCAGAATTTTAAATAATCTTCTCTTCTTTCTTTTTGCATACTAATTAATTCATTTTTTATATGTTTTTCGATATTAGAAGCAATAGTTTTTAAAACTCTATTTTGTTGTAACATTTCTCGAGATATATTAAGTGATAAATCTGGAGAATCTACTACACCTTTAACAAAACTAAAATAATCTGGTACTAAATCAGCACATTTTTCCATGATTAATACTCCATTAGAATATAATTGTAAACCTTTTTCATAATCTTTAGAATAATAATCATAACTAGCATGAGATGGAATATAAATTAATGAATTATATTCAAGAGTTCCTTCTATTTTATTATGAATATGACTTAAAGGCTTATCATAATCAAAGAATTTATCAGAATAGAAAGTATTATACTCTTCTTCTTTTATTTCATTTTTATTACGTATCCATAAAGGAACTAAACTATTAATTGTAACTAATTTAATTTCGTCTTTTTCTTTTTCTTCCATTTTTATAGGGTAAGTTATATAATCAGAATATTTCTTAATTAAATTCTTAATTTCATAATCTTCTAAATAACGGTTATATTCTTCTTCATCTTTAATAGTTAATATAATATCTGTTCCATAAACTTCACGATCTGCTTTTTTAACTGTATAACCCTCAATTCCAGAAGAAACCCAAGAATATGCTTCTTCACTACCATAAGACTTAGATATTACTTTAACTTTAGAAGCTACCATAAAAGCAGAATAAAATCCAACTCCAAACTCTCCAATAATATCAATATTTTCTTGTTTTTTATTGTTTTCTTTAAAATCTAAAGAACCACTTTTAGCAATAGTTCCTAAATTAGTTTCTAATTCGTCTTTAGTCATACCAATACCATTATCAGTAATAGTTAAAGTTCTATTTTCTTTGTCTATTTTAATAACTATAGCAAATTCGTCTTTATTAACCTTTATCTTTTTATCTGTTAATGATTTATAATGCAATTTATCAATAGCATCTGATGCATTAGAAATAATTTCTCTTAAAAATATCTCTTTATTTGTATAAATTGAATTAATCATTAAATCCATTAATCTTTTAGATTCAGCTTTAAATTCTTTCATATTATCTCTCCTTTTAGCACTCTAATTAATTAATTGCTAACTAAATTATATTCTTATCTTTATTATTTGTCAATATAATTTTAATAATAGAAAGGTAATTTTATGATTAATTAAATAAAAATAGATTTACTTTTATCTAAAAATATAATATACTTAATTTAAGCGAGACACAATTAGTGCTTGCCTAGTTTTTATAGACTAACACCACTTACTTTAAGAGTTTGTGGTGTTTTAGATTTTAAAAATTATTTAATTAAAAATGATTAATAAAATTATTATTACTATTAGAGAAAAAATTAAAAAATCTTTCTTGTTCATAATAATCACCTCCATCGAGGCAAGCACCACCAAGACCCCCTGAGTAAGGTATCTCGCATATTAAGATTATCATAAAATTTAATATATGTCAAATTTTTAATAGAAAGGCAATGCATAAATCAAAAAAAAGATTTACTTTTATCTAAAAATATAATATACTTAATTTAAGCGAGACACAATTAGTGCTTGCCAAAATTGTTTTTGACGAACACCACTTACTTTAAGAGTTTGTGGTGTTTTAGATTTTAAAAATTATTTAATTAAAAATGATTAATAAAATTATTATTACTATTAGAGAGAAAATTAAAAAATCTTTCTTGTTCATAATAATCACCTCCATCGAGGCAAGCACCACCAAGACCCCCTGTGTAAGGTATCTCGCATAATAAGATTATCATAAAATTTGATATATGTCAAATTTTTAATAGAAAGGACAATACCTAAATCAAAAAATACTTGATTTTTCAATAATAATATAATAGTATATTACTACAAGTTGTAATTGACTGCATTGTGAAGAATTTTTGAGGGACATATAAGTCAGTCAAAATTATGACGTCAAGAATAGCATTGTGAAGATTTATTCGAGGGACATATAAGACTATTCGCTGTTTAAAGGGCTCTATTATTAGAGCCTCTTTTCAATCTAGAGCAAATAATTAAATAAAAATAGATTTACTTTTATCTAAAAATATAATATACTTAATTTAAGCGAGACACAAATAGTGCTTGCCTAAATTTTTTTAGACTAACACCACTTACTTTAAGAGTTTGTGGGTGTTTTAATATGTAACTATTTATTTAAAATAAGGGGTAAAATTAATTAAAACATAAAAAAACTCCCTAAATATGGGAGATTGATTTCAAATGGTGCCCAAGGCCGGACTTGAACCGGCACGAGCTTTAACACCCGCAGGATTTTAAGTCCTGTGCGTCTACCTATTCCGCCACTTGGGCAGGCACTTGTCTTAATTAATAAGACTATTTAAGTATAATATGTTTTTTATATTTTTGCAAGTCTTTTTTTTGAAAAATTGCTCTTTTTAGTTAATTTATTAAAAAAATAAAGAGAACCTTTAATACTCTTTATTCATTTGTATTTTTAAAGATATAAAATATGATATATATACCATAATAACCATTACAATTATTAATATTAAAATTAAATAATTTTCTAAGAACGCAAGAGGTTTTAAAACATTAGTTAAATCTATTTTCTCTAATAAAAATCCTCCAATTATAACTACTCCAAAAACTCCTGCAAATATCATTATTCTTGCTTTTTCAAGTCCAAACTTATATATAATTGGATACATTATAGATAAAACAAGTAAAGTTCCAAATATTGTTCCTAAATTAGTAACTAATAACTCTTCAAAATTAATACTTTTAAAAGAAATAAGACACGATATAAGTATAGTTACAATAGAAGTAACTCCTATAAGTAAAACAGTTGCTCCATATTTAGCTTTAACACTATTTTTTCTTCCATTTGGCAGTGTTATTAAATAAGCGTCCCATTTATTATATGTATCATAACTAAAACTTGAAATCATAATCATAACACTCATAAATGGTAAAATAAATGATATATCCATTTTTCCTGATATACTCATAAAAATATAACAGATAATAAGTATTCCTAATATTTTAAAATTACTTTTAATTATAGCTAAATCTTTTTTAATAAAACCTAACATTAGTCTTCCCCCTTTACCATTAAAATCATAAGTTCATCTAAAGTAACTTTATCTATTACTTTAATATTATATTTATCTTTAAATTTTCTTTTATCACTTACTAAAACTTTATATTCATATTTACTTTTTAAAGCTTTTTGATAATCTTTTTTATCTATTTTTTGAAATTCCTCAAAGGTACACTTAACTATTCCATATTTTTCTAATAATTCATCTTTTGTCTTAGATAATATAATATGCCCATTATCAATAAAAGTTATATAATCCGCAATATGCTCTAAATCTGTTGTAATATGAGTAGAAAAAAGAATTGAGGCATCAGCATTTTCAATAAACTTTTGAAATATATTTATTATTTCAAGTCTTGCTACCGGGTCTAATCCACTTGTTGGTTCATCTAATATTAATAATTTTGGTTTATGGGAAAGAGATGTTATTATCTCAAGTTTTTTTCTCATACCTTTAGAAAAAGTTTTAATTTGCTTATTAGGTAGTAAAGAAAATTCTTTTAAATAATCATAAAACATTTTAGAATCCCAATTTTTAAAAATACTTTTAAAAGAATTATTAATATCATTTGGTGTTAATATTTCTGGGAAAAACATATCATCTAATACAACCCCAATATCTTCTTTAAATTCTTCGCTATTAGTTTTATTATCTACCCCAAATATTTTAATATCACCCTCATATTTTTTAATTATACCTAAAATAGCTTTTATAGTCGTTGTCTTACCAGAACCATTTTCCCCAATAAAACCCATAATCATTCCTTTAGGTAAACTAAAAGTTATATCTTTTAATTCAAAATTATCATATTTTTTACATAAATTATTTATTTCTAATATATTTCCCATAATCTTACTCCTCATATAATATATCTACTATTTCTTTTACTTTTTCTTTACTAATATTATTAATTTTAGCAATATTTATTGCTTTATCAAGCAACTTTTCTATTTCACACATTTGCTCTTCAAAAGCTAAATCTCTATTTATTTTAGCAACATAAAATCCCTTAGAAGGAATATTTTTAATATACCCCTCTTTTACTAATTCTTCATAGGCATTTTTAGTCGTAATAACACTGCAAGTTAAATCTTTAGCAAGTGTTCTTATCGAGGGTAATAATTCATTTTCTCTTAATTCATTAGAAAGTATTTTAATCTTTATTTGCTCTTTTATTTGTTCATAAATAGGTATGCCACTTGAATTACTTATTATAATTTCCATATTATTCCTTCTTTGTATATATCTATTATATACAGTATATATACAGCTGTCAATATATTTATGAAAAGAAAAAAGACTTATTTTAGTCTAAATATTAAAAAAACATTTACATTTAGTAATTTATTAAAAAGAAAAAGGGTGCTTGCACTTTGAGGAGTGATGAAAATAATTAGTCACTTCTTTTTAATTTTTTTAAAATACTAAATTATACATTCTTGAAAAAAGATGATACTTAATTTTTAAGTTATCACCTAATGTTTAAGAACCCAATTTTTTATATTTTTTTCATTTCAATTTTTTTGTTGCTTTTTCTTTAAGACTTATAATTACTGGCTTTGCCTGTTGCATTTACTTTGAGAATTCACCAATATAAATGACAACTCATGACAATTAAGACATTAGTTTAATATTGTTCTTAATTTTATATTATTATTCAGAATCTACTTCTAGCCGTTTTTCAATATCCTCAATGCTTGGCAAAGTATTTTCTAAAAATTCCGGTATTTCAGATAAAATTTTATATTCACTTACTCCAATTGGCTTATTAATATCTTTTAGTGCTAACTCTGCTGTCACTCTTTTTTTATCTTTGCAAAGTAATATACCAAATGTAGGATTATCTTTTTCATCCTTAATATATTTATCAACAGCACTTAAATAAAAATTAAGTTTACCTGCATATTCTGGTTTAAATTCAGTTGTCTTTAACTCTACCACTACATAACTTCTAACTTTTAAATTATAAAATAATAAATCTATAAAATGTGAATATTCACATTTTATTGATAAAGTGAACTTTAATGAAATGTGAACTAAAACACTAGATACCTTATA
>CANQTE010000074.1 GCA_947626695.1 uncultured Bacilli bacterium
ACTACTAAAAATACAAAAAATAAATATACAACTAATTTAAGACGCAGTTACTAAATTTCACTAAGTTGACGGCATTGGGGTATTTGGTGGTGCTTGCCTCACGATTGGAGGCGATTATTATGCAAAAGATAAGCTTTTTAGATTTTCTTTTAATAATAATTATAATATTACAAATTATTTTCAATTAAATAATAACATATTAAAGGCGCCTCAAATTTACTTCAAAGAAGGCGCTTGTCAAAAAAAATTTTTGGGCAAGCACTAATAAGTGTCTCGCTTAAATTAAGTATAATATATTTTTCTATAAAAGTAAATCTTTTTTATTTAATATTCTCATTGAAAATTAACGTCATAAGTGTCAGTAAATTTCAATAATGTATTGTTTTTTTTAAAATTATATTGTATAATTTTCTTGAATTTCAAGTAGGGAGGAAATAAAATGCAAGAATTTAAAAGAGAACAATACTTAGATGAATTAAAGGCAGCTCGTGAAAATAAATTAATTAAAGTAATCACTGGCATTAGAAGATGTGGAAAATCTTATTTATTAGACCCAATTTTTAAAAATTATTTAATTTCAAGTGGTGTAAAAGAAGACCATATTATTAAGCTAGATTTAGATTTAATTGAAAATCATAAATATAAAGACCCCATGGAATTATTTAATTATGTAATGAATAAAGTAAAAACTAAAGAGATATATTATGTCCTTTTAGACGAAATTCAACTAGTAGATAATTTTGAAGAAGTATTAAATAGTTTTTTAAAAAAACCTAATTTAGATGTTTATGTAACAGGTTCTAACTCTAAATTTTTATCAAGTGATATAGTAACAGAATTTAGGGGTAGAAGCACAGAAATAAAAATATATCCCTTATCTTTTAAAGAATTTGTCGAAGCGAAAAATATTTCCGAAGATAAAGCTTGGAAAGAATACATTGAGTATGGTGGACTTCCCCCTGTAATAATTCAAAACAATGAAAAACAAAAAAGAGAGTATTTATCAAATTTATTTGAAACTACATACTTAAAAGATATTATTGAAAGAAATGATATTAAAAGAAAAGATGTATTAGATGCAATTGTAAATATTTTAGCATCTTCCATTGGCTCTTTAACCAATCCTTCAAATATTTATAAAACTTATCTTTTAACTAAAGATAAAGATATTTCTTTAAATACCATCACATCATATATTGAATATTTAGAAAACGCACTTTTAATAAAAAAAGTAGACCGATATGATGTTAAAGGAAGAAAATATATAACAACCCCTTGTAAATATTATTTTACAGATTTAGGACTTAGAAATATTAAATTAAATTTTAGACAACAAGAAGAAAATCATATCATGGAAAATATAATTTATAATGAGCTTTTAATTAGAGGCTTTAATGTTGATGTCGGAGTAGTTGAAAGTAGAAATAAAGATAATAGAACCTATTATGAAATAGATTTTGTATGTAACATGGGAAGTAATAGATATTATATTCAGTCTGCTTTAAGCATAAATGAACCAGAAAAAAATTTCCAAGAATCACGTCCCTTAAATTGTGTGGGAGATAATTTTAAAAAGATAATTGTCGTAAAAGACGATATAAATGCTTGGCATAACGAAGATGGAATTTTAATTATTGGTATAAAAGAGTTCTTATTAAAGAAAAATAGTTTAGAACTATAAAGAAAAAGAAATTATAAAGTAACAAAATTCTTAAAAGTATTGCATTTTATCAATAAATGATGTGCACTATCTAATAAAACGTACCTAGGAAACTTTTGAAGCCCTAGGTCTTTTTCATATTTATAAAAATAATTTAAATTTTAAACTACACTTCGACAAAAATTACTTTCAAAATTTTATATAATATCTATGGTGATATTATGCGTAGATTTATAAGTCGCAAAAAAATACTAATTCCCAAATATAAACTATTTCTCCTAAAAGCTTTCCTAACTTTAATAATCTTTATCATTTTAAGCTTTCTCTTAACTAAAAATATAGACCTAATCAAAAACTATTTAACTAAAAACTCCTTTGGCACGTCTAATATTTCTAATAAAAACATCTATCAAAATATCTTTGGCACAATCCCAAACTCTGAAGAAACTATCTATAATTATAATAATATCGAAGATTTAATCTCTAACCCCAAAATATACATCTATAATACTTTCCAAAGTACAACCTACAAAAAAAGTAATAAAAAAGATTATAATATTTCTCCCATAATTACCGAATGTAGCCTTATTTTATCAGAATATCTAAAAAAAGAGGGCATAAACTCTCTTGTCGAACTAAGTAGCATCTCTAACATCAAAAAAGAAAAAAACTATTCTTCTAATTATCAAGCCATGCGTGACTTAATTAAAGAAAGACAACTTGAAAACCCATCTCTGATTTATTTTTTTGACCTCCAAATATCAACTGATACATATAACGAAACAACCTATGAAAGTTCTAATAAAGCTTACGCTAAAATAAAATTTAAAGTAGGAAAAAACTCCACCACTTATAAATCAAACCTAGAATTTGCTAAAACACTAAACTCTAAACTAATAGCGCTAAATAAAAACTTAAGTCGTGATATTTCTCTAGAAGAAGATAACCTAAACGAAGATTTAAGTAATAATATTCTTGTAATTGAAATAGGTGGTAAAGAAAATACCATCATCGAAGTTAATAATACTCTAAAAATATTAGCAAAAATTATTAAAGAAACATTAAATGAAAATCTAAAAGAAATAGGAGAATCTAAATGAAAAAGAAAAAAACAAACCTTTTTTTTAAACTATTATCATGTCTTTTTTTAACCTATATTGCTCTTTTAATTGCCTTTGAAAGTGGTTATTATCAAACTAAAGTCGGAAATAAAGCCATACTTACTAAAGACGCGATGCAAAAATTTGAAACTGATGTCGAAAATGGAGAAATAGTAGATATCAAAGATTATTTAAAAGAAGAAAAAATAGATTACTCTAATACTATAACAAAAATTGGTAATAAAGCATCTAAAACAGTTGAAAACATTATGACAAAAGGCATTTCTAACATTATAAATGCTCTAAAAGGTCTATTTTGGAATTAGATTACTAAAAAATTATAGTTTTTTTAAAAATTTATAGTATAATTAAATTGGAGGTCGAGCTTATGCGTATTATTGTAAGTGCGGGAGGAACAGGAGGACATATCTATCCTGCGATATCTATTATTGATAAATTAAAAGAAAAAGACAAAAAACTTGAAGTCTTATACATAGGCACAACTAACCGTATGGAAAGTGAACTAATCCCCAAAAGAGGAATACCTTATAAAGGACTTGAAATATATGGCTTCACTAAAAATATAGGTCGTGATATCAAAAATATTTATTTAGTTACTAGTAATTATTTTAAATGTCGCAAGATAATTAAAGAATTTAACCCAGATTTAGTATTAGGTTTTGGAGGTTATGTAACATATCCTGTTATTAAAGCGGCCAAATCTTTAAAAATAAAAACATTTATTCATGAGCAAAATAGTCTTGTTGGTAAAACTAATAAAGCTTTATCTAAAAATGTTGACTTAGTCGCCGTGTCTTTTTTATCTACTCTAAAAAAGTTTCCTAAAGCTAAAAAAGTAATTTATTCTGGTAATCCCTGTGGTGAAGCTGCTAAAAATGCTAAAATAATTAAAAAAAGTGATATAGGCCTAGATAATAATAAAAAACTTGTTATCGTGGTCGCCGGTTCCTTAGGTAGTAGTTCCTTAAATGAAAAAATGAAAGAATTTTTAAAACTAAGTAAAAAAAGTTCTTGGCAAGTAGTTTATATTACAGGTAAAAATCATTATGAAACATTTATTAAAGGTACAAGATATAATTCTAATATTAAAATATTACCATTTTTAGATAATTTACCTGGTCTTATGAAAAGTGCTGATTTAATTATTTCTCGGGCTGGAGCAAGTACTATGAGTGAAATATTATCTTTAAGTCTGCCTGCTATTTTTATACCTAGTCCTTATGTTGCAAATAATCATCAATATTATAATGCTAAAGAAATTGTTGATAATAATGCTAGTTTAATGATTGAAGAAAAAGACTTAAATGCTAAAGAATTATATAATATGGTCGAAAATCTCTTTCAAGATAAACAAAAATATGAAATAATGAAAATGAATCTCAAAAATTTAGGTAAAATAGAAAGTGGTAAAATTATTGTAAATGAAATAGGAGAGTTGCTAAAATGAAACAAAGTCCCAACATCAAAGTAATAGAAAATGCTTCTCTAAAGAACTTAAATACTTATAAAATCGAAAGTAAAACTAAATATTTAGTAACAGTTCTAAATTTAGATGGTCTAAAAGAAGTATTATCATATATTAAAGATAATAATATTAAATATTTTATTTTAGGAAATGGCTCTAATGTTATCTTAGATGAATATCTAGATGGCATAACTATTAAATTAGATGGCCTAAATAATTTTACAATCAAAAAAAATACTGTTATATGTGGTGCCGGTGTTAATATGTCTACTCTAACATGTAAGACTGTGAATAAAAATCTAACTGGCCTCGAATGGGCTATTAATATACCAGGAACTGTCGGAGGAAGTATAATCGGTAATGCTGGTGCTTATAATAGAGATATATTTGATAATTTAGAAAGTATTAAAGTAATAGATAAAGATTTAAATATTAAAGTATTAAAAAAGGAAGATATAATCTATTCTTATCGCCATACTAATTTAAAAGAAAATAATTATATTGTTATTGAAGGAACATTTAAACTAAAAAAAGGTAATAAAGAAGAATCTTTACTATTAATAAAAGATAGAACGGAAAGAAGAAAAAAAACTCAACCCATTGGTATTCCAAGCGCGGGTTCTGTATTTCGTAATCCCCCAAATGACCATGCTGGAAGATTAATTGAAAACTCTAACTTAAAAGGTAAAACTATCGGAGGTGCAAGTGTTTCAAAAAAACATGCTAACTTTATTGTAAATACTGGAAATGCTACTAGTAAAGATATTAAAAATTTGATACAATTAATACAAAAAGAAGTAAAAGAAAAATTTAATATTGATTTAATATTAGAACAAGAAATAATTGATTGGAAGTAAAAAATATGGAAAAAAGGATTAAAAAAGTAAGAAGATTAAATGTCAAAGCTTTAATAGTATTACTATTAATAATTTATTTAATAGTAATGTTTTTATATGAATTTTTAACCCTTCCCATCAAAAATATTTATATTAAAAATACTAATTTTTTAAAAGATAATGAAATAATAGAAATTGCAGGTCTAAAAAAATATCCTTCTATCTTTAAATTAAATACTAAAAAAATAGAAAAAAAAATATCTACTCTTGATTTAGTAAAAAATGTTTCTGTAAAAAAAAGTATTTTAGGGTGCTTAACTATTAATATTGAAGAAAGAAAACCTCTTTTTTATAACCGTACTAAAGAATTAGTAGTTTTAAGTGGCAATATTGAAGTTGCCCCAAGTAATAAATATTTAGGCATACCTACATTAGTTAATTATGTTCCAAAAGAACTTTTAGAAGAGTTTGCCTCATCCCTAGAAGTAGTTAACCCTGATATTATAGGTATGATTAATGAAATATTATATGACCCTGATATCAAAGAAGATATTACTATTGATGATAAAAGATTTAAATTAACAATGAATGATAAAAATGTTGTTTATGTTAATGTTTTAAATATGGAAAGATTAAATAATTATATTGAGATTTATGCCTCAATCTCTAGTGCTGTTGAAGGCAAAAAAGGTATTCTTTATTTAGATAGTTATTTAAGTGAAAATAATCTTTTTACTCCTTTTGAAAATGTAGGTGATAAAGTTGAAGATTAATTATCAAAATTATTTATTAGAACTTGTAAAAAACTTTAATGATAAACCAAGCTTACTTTTACATAGTTGCTGTGGCCCTTGTTCTACTGAAGTAATAAACTTTTTAAAAGATTATTTTACTATTACAGTTTACTATTATAACCCCAATATTGAACCCTTAAGTGAATATTTAAAAAGAAAACAAGAACAAATAAGATTTATAAATGAATATAATAAAAAGAATAATGCAAAAATTGCCTTTTTAGATTGTGATTATGACCATGAGGAATTTTTAAATGTTTCTAAAGGCCTTGAACAAGAAAAAGAGGGTGGAAATAGATGTCCTAAATGTTTCTATCTTCGCCTTAAAAAAACAGCTCTAACTGCAAAAGAAAATAATTTCGCTTATTTTGGAACAACCCTAACTGTTAGTCCTCATAAAAATAGTACTTTAATAAATAAAATAGGGGAGTACATCGAAAGTAAAGTTAATGTAAAATTTATCTATGGTGATTTCAAGAAAAAAGATGGCTATAAAAGAAGTATTGCCTATAGTAAAGAATATAACTTATATCGTCAAACCTACTGTGGTTGTTTATATGGAAAGGAAGATAACAATGATTAATAATTATATAACATTTCTGACATTTATCCCTTGGATAATAATATTTATTATAACATCTCTAAAGAATTTAACTAAAGAATTAAGTTTTAAATATTTATTTAAAAATTTCTTTAAAATATTTCGTTTTGATACTCTCTTTTTAATTATAGTATTCTTTTATTTTGCTTCATTTAATAAAGACTTTGTAAATAAATATCTCTTTACTGTTATAAATATTTATCTATGTGTAAATAGTATTTACGAACCCAAACCCAAATTCGAGAGGGGTTTCTTCAAAAAAAATATCTTAAATTTAATTATTCTTCTCCTTTTTTTAATTGCTCCTCCTCTTTTGTTCCTTATTTTTAATAACCTTCTCCTTTCCTATATTTTTATGCTTCTCTTTCTCTTTTTCGATTATTTGTTTATCTTTTTTATTTCCTCCCTTTCTTCTTTTTTTTCGGGTGTAAAAAATTTTTCGGGGTAAAAACGTAAATTTATGATTATTTTACAAATGAAAATTTAGAAAAATTAAAGAC
>CANQTE010000075.1 GCA_947626695.1 uncultured Bacilli bacterium
CCATTTTCTACTTCTCTTGCTAATTTAGTATCTTTATTAGAATAATTATTTATATTTTCTTTAAAAATATTATTAGTAATTATCATATTTTCACCTCTTTTTATCATTTTATGATAATTTCTGGTGAAAATCAATAGTTTTTTTAACATTTTATACCATTTAAAGTACTATAAAATTATCTAGTTATAATATTATTCTTAAAAAAGCTAATAATAAATAAGAGACATAAATTTAAACTTCTTTTATTAATTTTAAAAAAAAGTTTGACATAACATTTGTTCGTATGCTATAATATGTTTGTTTTGAAACATTAAAGGAGAAATACATTATGGATAAAATTATTGTAAAAGGTGCTAGAGAAAATAACTTAAAAAATATTTCAATAGAATTACCTAAAAATAAATTAATAGTTATGACAGGAGTATCAGGAAGTGGTAAGAGTAGTTTAGCTTTTGATACTATTTTTGCAGAGGGTCAAAGAAGATATGTGGAGAGTTTATCGGCTTATGCAAGACAATTTATTGGGATGAATGAAAAGCCAGATGTAGATTCAATTGAGGGATTAAGTCCTAGTATTTCTATTGACCAGAAAACTACTAATAAAAATCCTCGTAGTACAGTAGGAACTATTACCGAAATATATGATTATTTAAGATTATTATTTGCAAGAGTTGGTGTACCATATTGTCCTATTCATAACATACCTATAACAAGGCAATCTATTGAAGAAATGACTAATAAAGTTATGGAATTAAAAGAAAATTCCAAGATAGAGATTATGGCTCCGGTAGTACATGGAGAAAAAGGAGAACACAAAAGCTTATTAGATGACTTGCGCAAAAATGGTTATTCTAGAGTACGTATTAATGGAGAGAGACATACTTTAGATGAAGATATAACTCTTAAAAAGAATATTAAAGATAATATAGATGTTATAGTAGATAGAATAGTTATTTCTAGTGAAGAGAGAAACCGTATTTTTGAAGCTATAGAAAATAGTTGTAAACTTGCAGAGGGGAAAGTAATTATTAATGTTATTGGGGAAGAAGAAATATTAATGAGTGAATCTTATGCTTGTCCACATTGTAATTTTTCTATTCCAGAATTAGAGCCAAGATTATTTTCTTTTAATGCTCCTTATGGGGCTTGTGATGATTGTAAAGGATTAGGTACAAGATTAAAGATTAGTGAAGCCCTTTTAATTCCTGATAAAAATAAAAGTATTTTAGAGGGGGCTATTAAAACTATAACTCCAGATTATAATATAGAAATGGTAGAGCTTTCAACTGTTTGTGAATATTATAATATAGATATTAAAAAACCGATTAAAGACTTTACTAAAAAAGAATTAGATATTATTCTTTATGGTTCTAAAGATAAAATAGATTTTAAATATGTTTCTAAAAATGGTAATACTCGTTATATATCTGATTATTATGAAGGTGTTATTAACACTTTAGAAAGAAGACATTTAGAAACTACTTCTTCTTGGCGGAGAGAATGGCTAGAAACATTTATGATAGAATCTCCTTGCCCTACTTGTCATGGTGCAAGATTAAAAGACTCTGTCTTAGCTGTTAAAATAAATAAAAAGAATATTTATGAAGTTACTAATTATAGTATTTTAGAATTAAGAGATTTTATTAGTAAATTAAAACTTACAAAAGAACAAACAGAGATAAGTGGGTTAGTAACTAAAGAAATATTAAATAGATTAGATTTTCTTATTAATGTGGGGTTAAGTTATCTTACTTTATCAAGAAGTGCTGGGACTTTATCTGGGGGAGAAGCACAAAGAATTAGATTAGCAACTCAAATAGGTTCTAAATTATCGGGAGTATTATATGTTTTAGATGAACCTAGTATTGGATTACATCAAAAAGATAATGAAAAATTAATTAAAGCTCTTCAAGAAATGAGAGATTTAGGTAATACTTTAATAGTAGTAGAACATGATACAGATACAATGCTTGCAAGTGATTTTTTAGTAGATATAGGTCCAGGTGCAGGAGAATTTGGAGGAGAAGTAGTAGCTAAAGGGACACCAGAAGAAGTTATGAATAATCCTAAATCTTTAACAGGAAGATATTTAAGTGGAAAAGAAAAAATAGAAATTCCTAAAAAAAGAAGAAAAGGAAATGGTAAATGTTTAAAGATAGTTAAAGCTAAAGAAAATAATTTAAAAAATATAAATGTAGAAATTCCTTTAAATAAGTTTGTTTGTATAACAGGAGTATCTGGCTCTGGTAAATCAACTTTAATTAATGAAATACTTTATAAAACTTTATCAGTTAAAATAAATCATTCTAAACAAGTTCCTGGGGCATGTAAAGAAATACTCGGAATAGAAGAATTAGATAAAGTTGTTAATATTACTCAAGATGCGATAGGAAGAACTCCAAGAAGTAATCCGGCAACATATGTAGGTGTATTTGATGATATAAGAGATGTATTTACTAATACTAAAGAAGCTAAAATGCGAGGATTTGATAAAGGACGTTTTTCATTTAATGTTAAAGGTGGTAGATGTGAAGCTTGTTGGGGAGATGGTGTTAAAAAAATAGAAATGCACTTTCTTCCAGATGTTTATGTACCTTGTGATGTATGTGGTGGTAAACGTTATAATAAAGAAACATTAGATATTAAATTTAAAAATAAAAATATATCTGAAGTATTAGATATGAGAGTATCAGAAGCTTTAAAATTCTTTGAAAATATTCCTAAAGTATATAATAAATTAAAAATAATGGAAGATGTAGGTTTATCTTATATTAAATTAGGACAACCTGCCCCAACATTATCTGGGGGAGAAGCTGGACGTGTTAAACTTGCAAAAGAATTACAAAAAAAACCAACTGGCAAGAGTATATTTATTTTAGATGAACCTACGACAGGCCTTCATAGTGAAGATATTAAAAAGTTATTAGTTATATTAAATCGTATTGTAGATAATGGAGATACAGTAGTTGTTATAGAACATAATTTAGATGTTATAAAAGTAGCGGATTATATTATAGATTTAGGGCCAGATGGAGGTTCTCTAGGAGGAGAAGTTATTGCAACAGGTACTCCAGAACAAGTAGCTAAAAATCCTAATTCTTATACAGGTATTTTCTTAAAAAAGATTTTAAATGATAAAAAATAACTTGTAAATACTAAAAAATTATTTGCACTATAACAATAATTTTAGTATAATTAATATAAGGGAGGTTTAGTTATGGACAAGAAAGAATTAAAAAATATTACAAAAGAATTTATTAACACAGTACATGGTAAAGCTTTTTGGTATTATTCTAATATTCCTTGTTTAATTACAATAATACTTGCTATATCTTCTATTATATTAATAAAAATAGAAGACGGAATAAATCTTAAAGTAGCTATTTGTGTTATATCTTTCTTTATAAGTTTTTGTACTTATTGTTTAGCACAGTTATTTTATCATAAAATGTTGTTAGACTATATTAAAGAAAAAAAATTGGGTTAATCTAGTATGTGGAACTAAGTTTTATCCGTATATCTTTAACGGCAACGCGAACGTGTTCCGTGTGAATAACAATGGCAACCTCGACTGGAACAATGTGAACAGCGCGTTTGGCGTGCGCCCAATATCCTTTTAAACTTACATACTTGATTAAGGTTTAGTATAAAAGCACTAGGATACAAGATTAGCCCTTAAGTAATACTTAAAATATATAATACTGATGTTTTATATCAATGTATATAAAACTATTACAATATTTTTTATTTTAAATTATAATACCCTACATTAATATTTGTTATGTAGGGTATCTTTTATATATCTAAACTATTTTCATTTAATAAAAACTCTTGTATTCCTATAACTAAAATTCCTTCTTCTGTAATCCAATGTTTGGAAGTATCTTTCGTAACAATTATCTTTTTAAAATTATCTCCTATATTTAATAAAGATCTTTCTTCTTGTAATGTTTTTTCTCTTGTTGGTAATAAGAGTGCTGATTGAATATAATATCTTTTATAAGATTGATTACAAACAAAATCCACTTCTACTTGTTTTCTTTTATCATTTTCTCTTATTTCAACTACTCCAACATCTACATTGTAACCTCTATATTTTAATTCATTATAAAGAATATTTTCTATTATATGTGTTTCCTCTTGTTGTCTAAAATTAATTCTAGCATTTCTTAAGCCAATATCTGAAAAATAATATTTAAATGGTGTTGAAATATATTTTTTTCCTTTGACATCATATCTTTCTGCTTTATTAATTAAAAAGGCATCTTCTAAATAATTTAAATATGACATTATTGTATTTACTGAAATCTCTTTTATATTATCGGCTAATTTTTTAGGGTTTGTTAATGAGCCTATTGAGGATGAAATCATATTAACTAAAGCATCTAATATATCTATTTTTTGAACATTATATCTATCAATAATATCTTTTAAATATGTTTCTTTGAATAAATCAATTAAATATTTTGATTTTTCTTCTTCTGTTTTATAACTTAAAATACGAGGTAAGCCACCATAAATAATATATTCATGCCAAGCTTCGTCAACTGTTCCAGGATAAGTAGAAGTATATTCTTTAAAACTTAATGGTAATACTCTTATTTCATCTCCCCTACCTCTAAATTCTGTAATAATATCTGTTGAGAGAAATTTAGAATTACTTCCCGTAACATATACATCTAAATTTTTAACATGTAAAAATCCATTTAATACAGATTCAAAATCTTCTACTTTCTGAATTTCGTCAATTATAACATAGTACATATCATTATCTTTTATACTGTCTTTTACATATTTGTTTAATTCGTCTGGGTCTAAATATAATTTATTTTCTCTTTCGTCTAAATCTAGTTTAATAATATGATTTTCTTTTATACCCTGCTCTAATAAATAATTTTTATAAATTGGGTCTAGAAGATAAGATTTTCCGCATCTACGAATACCCGTGACTATTTTTATAAGGCCATTTTCTTTTTTACTTATTAAACTTTGTAAATATTTTGGTCTTGGAATTTCTTTCATAATTACCTCCATTGAAAATTTTTGCCGTTTCGGCATTTTTTTTCAATTTAATTATATTATTTTTATTATAATTAGTCAATTATAAACTAGAAATTTTTGCTTAATTTATATACTTGCTATAGAACATAATACCCTACACTAATTTGACTTATGTGTGGTATTGTGTTATAATGTATATGGTGATGGAAAATGGTATATACATTTCAAGAAATATTAAAAATATATAAAACTAGAAAAAAATTAAAAGATGCTTTAAAATCTGGTAAAATATATAAACTAAAAAATAACGTTTATTCTAATAAAAAATATATTAACCCTATGATAGTAACTTCAAAAAAATACCCTCATGGAGTTATTACCATGGACTCAGCATTTTATTATTATAACTTAACAGACGTTATACCTCAAAAAGTTTATCTTGCTACGAATAGAAATTCTAATAAAATAAATGACGATAAAATAAAACAATCATTTATGTCTAAAGATATACTTAACAAAGGAAAAACAGAAATAATGATTAATAATAATAAAGTTAATATTTATGATAAAGAAAGATTATTAATTGAATTAATAAGAAAAAGAAGTACTATTCCTTTTGATTATTATAAAGAAATAATTAGAAATTATAGACAAATAAGTGATAAACTTGATATGTATAAAATAGAAGATTATGTTTCTTTATTTAAAAATGAAGTTGGCTTATTTAATATTTTACAAAGAGAGGTGTTTTAATGAATATAGAAACTGTTATAAATAATTATTTAGATTTATTTTAAATCATTTATATCTATTTTTCCGAGAAGATAATCGAAAAAAATATTATAATTTTTACATATTGCATATAAAAATGGAGTAGCTTATTAATATCTGCTCCTAATTTATTTTAGATTACAATTTTTTTACTCTATTTCCAGATATTTCTTTATTAATATCTTTTTTTATATCTTTATAATTAACTTTATCAGTAAATTCAAATATATAATCAATTGAAACATTATAATAATTATATATTATTTAGCTATTTCAGTTTTAGAAAGTCCTTCCCTTTCTCTTAAATTTTCTAACTGCTTACTATAATTCATTTTATATCGCCGTAATAATTATTTAAAGCATTTAGGACTATCTACCCTGCCAAGTAAATAATCAGCACTCATATTATACCTATTACATATAGTATATAAAAATGGAGTTGCTATTATATATCTTCCTCTTTCATAGTCTGCAATAACAGATTGAGTTGTTTTTAGATAAGTTGCTAATTTAAGTTGTGTTAAATTATTTCCTTTTCTAAACTCTTTTAATCTTTTCCTCATTTTTTCTTTATCTATATCAAAAGAAATACCATCATAGATTAAATTATTACTAAAATTAAATAAATAATCTATACTTACTTTAAAATAATTTGAAAGAAATATTAAATGCTTAATTGGTATAATTACATATTCTCTCTCATATTGCCCATATCCTTCCTTTGTAATTCCAAGTAACTTTCCTATCTCTTTCTGTGTTAATTCCGAATTTTCTCTTAAATTTTTAAGTTTATCACCATACATCTAAATCACCAATATAATTTTCTCACAATATTTAAAAATTTTATTCAAAGAGAAAAAATACCGATATTTTTCTTGACAATTAATAATTGAAAGTTTATAATTTTAGTATAAGTTAGAAATTTCTAATATTATTGATAATTAGAAAAGAGGAAAGATAATTGAAAATAGAAAAGTTAAGTAAGGGAAGATTTATTAAAACTAGCATTATAGTTTTAGTAGTAATAAGTATATTTGGAGTTATATTTATAAATAGAAGTAAAGCTAAATATAGAGTAAC
>CANQTE010000076.1 GCA_947626695.1 uncultured Bacilli bacterium
TTTTTTGATATTTTTCTTTTGGGGGATGTATGCTATAATTTTAATAATAGAGAAAGGGCTATTTAAATGAAATATTATAATATAGATTATAAAGAAGTTTTAAAGAAAGTTAATAGTAATATAGATGGGTTAACAGAAGAAGAAGCTAAAGAAAGATTAAAGCGTGATGGTGCTAATAAATTAAAGGAAGAAAAAAAAGAATCTTTGGTACTTAAATTTTTAAAAGAATTTAATGATTTAATGATTATTATATTATTTATCGCGGCGATTATTTCATTTGTAGTATCATATATAAATAAAGAATCTTATATTGATAGTATTATTATAATAGCAATTGTTATATTAAATGCCCTATTAGGTTTTTTACAAGAATTAAAGGCTGATAAAGCAATTGATGCACTTAAAAAAATGCAAGTAACTAAAGTTAAAGTCAAAAGAGATAGTACAATTCAAGTTATTAACAGTGAAGATGTTGTAAAGGGTGATATATTAGTATTAGAAGCTGGAGATACAATTGTTGCTGATGCAAGAATTATTAGTTTAGCATCATTAAAAGTAGATGAAGCATCACTTACAGGAGAAAGTGTCCCAGTATCTAAAATAGTTGATAAATTAGATGGTGATAAAACTATAAGTGAAAGATTAAATATGATTTATGCAGGAACTAATGTTGTTTATGGTAAATGTAATGCTGTTGTAGTAGAAACAGGAATGAATACAGAATTTGGGGCAATAGCGAAAAGCTTAAATAAGGAAGAAAAAGAAATTACACCACTAGAGAAGAAAATTAATGGTATAAGTAAAGCTTTATCTATTATTATTGCTGTTATTATATTAATTATGTTTATTATGGGATTAGTGGAAAAAAGAAGTTTTTTAGATGTTTTAATGCTTTCAATATCTTTAGCAGTCGCCGCGATACCAGAAGGACTACCCGCGGTTATAACAATAACATTATCTTTAGGAATTGGTGCGCTTGCTAAGAAAAATGCAATAGTAAGAAAAATGGCTAGTGTTGAAACTTTGGGTTGTACCGAGATTATTTGTTCAGATAAAACAGGAACTATTACTCAAAATAAAATGAAAGTGCAAGAAGTAGTATATGATAATAAAATTATTAAAGTAGAAGATATAGATAAAGATAATATAATACTTAAGATTATGTGTTTAGATAATGACGCGGTAAAAAATAACTTAGAATATGTGGGAGACCCAACTGAAATAGCTTTATATGAAGTATGTGAAGAATGTTTAAATATTATTAAATTAAGAGAAAATAATAAAAGAATAGACGAATTACCATTTGATTCTGAGAGGAAAATGATGTCAACTATAAATGAAGAAAATAATAAAATTAGAATATATACTAAAGGTAGTTTTGATTCTTTAATTAAACATTGTAGTTATATATTAGAAAATAATAAAGTTATTAAATTAACTAAAGATAAAATAAAGAAATTAAAAGAAATAGAAACAGAAGAATCTCTTAAAGCTTATAGAATACTTGCTTATGCTTATAAAGATTTAGATAATAATTATAAATTAGATAGTGAGCTAGAGAATAACTTAATTTTTGTAGGACTTACATGCATGATAGACCCACCGCGCGAGGATGTTAAAGCTTCGATTAAAGAGTGTCTTAATGCTCATATAAAACCAATTATGATTACAGGAGATAGCTTATCAACGGCAAAGGCAATAGCTAAAGATATAGGAATATTAAAAAATGATAATGAGGCAATACTCGGGGAAGAATTAGATTTAATGAGTGAAAAAGAATTAAAGAAGAAAGTTTCTAATTATAGTGTTTATGCAAGAGTTAGTCCTATTAATAAATTATCGATTGTTAAAGCATGGATACAAAATGGCAAAGTAGTTGCTATGACAGGTGATGGAGTAAATGATGCACCAGCCCTAAAAGCTGCGAATATAGGAGTTGGTATGGGTATTACAGGAACAGAAGTTTCTAAAAGTGTATCTGATATAGTTCTTGCAGATGATAGTTTTTCGACTATTGTTAGTGCTATAAAAGAAGGTAGAAGAATATTTGATAATATTAGAAATGTTTTAGTTTATTTACTTTCTTGTAATATTGCAGAAGTTTTAATTGTATTTTTAGGAATGATGTTTGGAGTAGAAATATTTCTTCCTATTCAATTATTATATATTAATTTAATAACAGATTCTATTCCAGCGATTGCGCTTGCTTTTGAAAAAGAGGATAGTGATATTATGAATAGAGAAATTAGAAAAAAAGATAGTTCATTTTTTACACCATTTTTAATATCTAAGTTAACTGTTACTTCTATATTAAAAGCTATTTCTATATTATTAATATATTTTATTAATCTAAAACTATATAATCAAGATGTAGCTATTTCAATGGCTTTCTTAACATTAATTTTATTAGAAATGGTATTTGCTTATTCTTGTCGTAATATAAAGAAAACTGTTTTAAATAATAAATTTTTAGATAATAAATTTATGAATAGAAGTATATTATGTTTATTAGTTATACAAATAATGTTATTTGTTAGTCCCCTAAAGAATATATTTAATATAGTTGATTTAAGTTTAGTACAAGTAACATATGTTATTTTTATAGTTTTATTAATATTTTTAATAGATGAGTTTAGTAAAGGCATATTAAGTAAAATATTTAAAGATTAAGTGTTTACAAGATATATTAAAATATGTTAATATTTAAATGTAGAACATTTAAGAACAAATGCCTACGAAAATTCTATTTTCGAAAGACATTTACTGTAATGTCAAATTTTACGTTGACTACAGTAGATGCTTTTTTTAATTCTACCCTATCTAAAAGATAATCTTATTATATTTTTTTACATATAGTATAATAAAATAAGTAGCTCTAATATTATACTTAAGCATTATATAGTGGGTATTTTCCCATTTTTTGTATTGAAGCCAAAAAAAAATTGTAAAAATTCTATTTACAAAATATATTAAATTCTATTTACAAAATATATTAAAATATGTTATTATCTAAACGTAGAACATTTAAGAACAAATGCCTACGCTTTTAACGTTTGACATTTACTGTTATATCAATTTTTACATTGACTACAGTAGATGCCTTTTTAAATTCTATTAATTTTTGTAACAGATTTAAAAATTCTAGAATTTCTTCTATCATACCTATGCCCTCCCTCCGTTTTAAAACCCCCTGAACTAGTCAGTAAAGTAGAAAAGACGGAAAGGAAAATACACGAGGTAGGCACCCGTCTTAAATGTTCAATTCTATTGTACAACTAAACCTTGAAAGAAAGCAAGAAAAATCGTTCGACACAATTCGACAACGATTTTTTTATGTTTAAAATATTTTAATTATTTTCTTTCTTTTTTAATAATTTAATTATATCTTTATCTTTAATTTTTAATACTTCTATAATATTTATTAACATTTTAATTGTAGTACTATATATATCAGCTTCTATTCTTTGCAAATGTCTAGGACTAATATCTAATATTTCAGCAAGTTCTTCTTGGGTATAACCATTTTTAATTCGATATTCTTTAATCATTATAATCACCTACGACTAATTATGTCATATAAAATTAAAGTTAACCACGACATAATATGTCGTATTTTTTATTGACTTTTTAAAATTTTATGTATATAATTTTAATGTAAGTTAGAAATTTCTAATATAATTGATAATTAGAAAAGAGGAAAGATAATTGAAGATAGAAAAGTTAAGTAAGGGAAAGTTTATTAAAACAAGTATTATAGTTTTAATAGTTATAAGTATAATTGGAGTTATATTTATAAATAGAAGTAAAGCAAAATATAGAGTAACTCAAAGTATACAGGTAGTTAATGGTGAAGTTAATTATAAATTAGCAGATTTAAATGTTTTAGCGCTTTATAAGCAAAAAACAGAAGGCAATACTAATGATAACAACTATGAAAGCATCACCGATGTGCCTATAGGTAGTTATAAAGTTAATACTGATAAAAGTTATTGCACTACTGTAGGAAATGATACTAAACTTAAAAATAAAATGACATATAATAATGGAGAAATTAGTATAAATATAAACAAAAAAGGGACTAAATGTTATGTATATTTGGACATAAAGGTAGGAAAATCTGGATTAGATTTATTAGCAGAACTTAAAGTAAATAGCACGAGTGATGGTTGTCCTGCATATGAAAATACTCCATCTATAACAACTATAGAAGATAAGAATAGTTTATTATGTAAAGGAAAAGATGACTTTGGAGATACATATTATTATCGAGGAAAAGTAACAAACAACTGGGTTAAATTTGGCCAAGCTAGTGGTAAAGATATTTGGTGGAGAATTATTAGATTTAATGGGAACAATACCATTAGGTTAATATATGCTGGAACTAGTACAGATAGTGGAGATGCACCTGCTGAAACTGGTAGTGGTACACAAATAGGTACCTCTGCATTTAATATCAAATATGATGAAAACAAGTATGTTAAGTTTGTATATGATAATAATATAAGCAGTACTATGAAAACAACATTAGATAAATGGTATACACAAACATCGAATTTACATACTGATGCACAAGCGCGACATATAGATGGAACTGCAGGTTTCTGTAATGATGCAGATAATGGCTCATCTTCTAGTGATGTACAATATTATAAACCACATGATAGAATTGAAACAAATAAAAGACCAACATTTAAATGTGGAACACCTGCAGAGAATTTATTTACAACAAGTGATGGAACATATGGTAATCAAAAATTAACTAATCCAATAGGTCTAATTACAGTAGATGAAGTAGCTTTTGCAGGTGGCACTGCTTATAATAAGAATTATTATTTATATACACATCAAGAATATTATACTATGTCTCCAGCTTTTACTCATGCCGTATATTATGTGTATACTCT
Source organism: uncultured Bacilli bacterium (assembly GCA_947626695.1). Classification (GTDB taxonomy): domain Bacteria; phylum Bacillota_I; class Bacilli_A; order RF39; family UBA660; genus Caccenecus. The sequence continues at coordinate 4,905 of CANQTE010000076.1, forward strand.
TGGCTACATAGATGCAGGTAATGCTGTCTCTTTTGCAAAGGGTGTTAGGCCTGTAATAAATTTAAAGGCTAATACTAATTTTAAAGATAGTGGAATTGGTACTAGAGAATATCCATATGAAGTCGTAATTTAACTTGCTTAAGTAGCTCTTAATTTATACTTAAGCATAATTAAAATAGGATGCTCTCCTATTTTTTTAGTTTAATTATATTCTAGTTCTTCTTTAAGATAATTATATAAATCTTCGTTTATATCGCAAATATTTTCTTTACACATATTTTTTGGAGCACTTGTTATGGCAATTTGATGTAATTTTCTCATAAATATACCTGATATTGGGAAATAATCTTCTTTAGGTACTACAATTATAATACGTGCTATATCATTGTTAGATTCTTCTTTGTTATAAACCGCTAAAACATCTATGCCTTTAAGTAAAGGTTCATTAAATATTTCACTTTCTCCTTTAACATAGATATTAATTTTAGAACCTGCTTTTATATCATTTAAATTATATGATACATCAGATAAATCAATAGAAATAGGTTTACTATCTTCAGGAATTTGTTTTAAATAATCTGTTTTATTTTGAAATATTTTAAATAAAAATATAATTGTTATAATTATTATAATTGCTAAATTTAAAATAATTCTTTTTATTTTACGAGCTTTTTTTATTTCTTTACTAGAATAATTTATTGTTTTTTCTAAAGCTTCTTCTGTTTTTAAATATTTTTCTTCGTTGTTTATTTTCTTGCCATTTAATAATTCTGCAATTGATATATCTAATATTTCACTTAATGGCTTTAATAAAGATATATCCATTAGACAAATACCCCTTTCCCATTTACTAACAGCATTAATACTGAACCTAATTTTTCGGCGATATCACTTTGAGTTAAATTTTTTTCTTTACGAAGCTCGGCGATAAACTTGCCTATTTGTTCTTGGTTCATATACTTTCCTCCTTTCTTTTTCATTGTAGCATTAATTACTTTTTTATTACACACACTAGAAGTTTAATTAATAAAAAAACAGACTATTTTGAAATCTGTTTTATTTTAATTCTAAGCCATCTTTAAATGCATTACCTACTCTTTTTGTTACTTCATAATAACCATGAGTATATGGGTCAAACGCTATAGCTTTAAGTTTAGATATATCAACTTCACCATTTGTTAAAATACTTTCTTCAGCTAAAACGTTTTCTATTTTACCTATTACACCACAGCCATATGTATCATTTTGATATTCAATAAAAGAGCATTCTAGAGAAATAGGAAATTCATTTATAATTGGAGCATCAACAATACTTGACTTAGTAGCACTTAAGCCACTTTTTGCAAATTTATTTACTTCATTTTTAGCAGATACTAAGCCAAAGTAATCAGCTTCTTTAACATGATTTACATCGGCGATACTAATTGTAAAAGCCCCTCTTTTTTTGATATTTTCTACTGTTTTATGGGTTTCTGTTAAATTAAGAATAACTAAATTTCTATCTAACATAGTTCCCCAGGCAGCATTCATAACATCAATACTATTATCTTCATTATAAGTTGCTATCATTAAAACTGGCATAGGAAATATAGCTTCAGTAGTTTTAATATTTTTTTTCATATATTTATCAATCCTTTCTAACTAAAATTTTAACAAATATTTTTTATTTAGTAAATTATTTATTCTTTATCTTTTGTAAATATTCACATATTATCTCGGCAGTTTTTTCTTTACCTATTTTTGAGTTACTACTCAGCCATAATAACAAAAACAAGTTGTAAAAAATGATAAAAAATTGTTTAAAAATAATAAAAAAAGAG
>CANQTE010000077.1 GCA_947626695.1 uncultured Bacilli bacterium
ACAAATAACTGGGTTAAAATTGGAAATTTCTACTGGAGAATAATAAGATTTAATGGTAATGGTAGTATAAGATTAATTTATTCTGGAAATGGTAAAGCTGAAACAAGTGGAAAAGGCGCACAGATAGGTACCTCTGTATATCATGGTTCATCTGGTATTGCAAATAATGTGAAATATATGAACGGTAGTACAAATAGTACTATAAAAGGTGTATTAGATAGTTGGTATAATACTAATTTAAAAACCACTTATGGAAGTAAGATGGATGGAAGTGTAGGTTTCTGTAATGATGCCGATGCCGGTTCTCGTAACAATTACTTTAAACCATATGATAGGATTGGAACTAATAAAAAACCAACGTTTAAATGTGGTACTCCAACAACTAATTTGTTTACAACTAGTGGAGGAACAAAAGGTAATCAAAAATTAACAAACCCAATAGGTTTAATTACTATTGACGAAGCAAGTTTTGCGGGTGGAGTTTGGTATACAGAAAATTCAGGTTATTATCTATATATTTCATATGCATATTGGACAATGTCTCCGTCTGACTTTAATAATAGTATGGGCTACGCGTCCGTGTTCTGTATGATTTACACTGGGTTCCTCGAGCCCTGCCGAGCGGACACTACGAATGGTGTGCGCCCAGTAATAAATCTGAGGTCTGATACACTGTTTAAGGAAGGGGGTACAGGTACTTCTACCAATCCCTATGAAGTCATAATTTAACTTGCTTAAATAGCTCTAATATCATATTTAAGCAAGATTAAGGTAGGGTACTCTTCCTACTTTTTAATTTAAAAAAGAACTTAACAGATATTAGTTAAGTTTCAATAAATATAAAACGATCATAATTATTATAATCTTGATAAATATTTATAATAGCATTAGGAAAATACTTTAATGCTATTTTTTTTATGTTATAAGCTTGTGTTGCTCCTATTTCAAATATTATACTACCATTTTTATTTAAAATAGTACTTGAAATAGATAATATTCTTTCATAGAACTCTAAGCCATTATTTTTAGCATATAAAGCAATATATGGCTCATATTTAGTCTCTATGCTTGTTATTTCATCCTCTTTAACATAAGGGGGATTAGATATAATACAATCATACTTTTTACTTGGTATATCATTTAATATATCTAATTTATAAAAGTTAATAGAAACATTATTTATTTTAGCATTATATTTAGCCAAAGTTAAAGCATTACTACTAATATCAAGAGCATCAATTATAATATTTGTATTCTTTTTTAGAGCTATGGCAATATTACCCGAACCAGTACCTATATCAAGTAAAGTTTGATAATTTTTATTTTTTAAGAAATTAATAGTTTTTTCGACTAATAATTCTGTTTCAAAACGAGGAATTAAAACATGTTCATTAACATTTATTTTTAAATTATAAAAATCTACATAACCAATTAAATATTGAATAGGGTAATTTTCTTTAACTTTTTTAAGCATTTTTTTAAATTCTTTTGGATAAGTTTCTTTTAATAATTTTAAATCAGCATAACCTATATTATTCAAAAGATTCTCCTGCTAGTTTAAGGCGCATATCTTCATTTATTAAAGCTTCGATAATAGGCTCTAATTCACCGTCCATGACACGGTCTAAACTCATAATAGAAAAGTTAATACGATGGTCTGTTACACGATTTTGAGGGTAGTTATAAGTACGAATTTTTTCACTTCTATCACCAGTACCTATTTTACTTCTCCGAGATTCTCCCAGTTCTTGTTCTTCTTTATTTCTTATTTCGTCATTTATTTTAATTTTAAGTAAATTCATAGCTCTATCACGATTTTTTAATTGACTACGTTCTGTTTGACAAGTAACAACAATACCAGTTGGAATATGAGTTAATCTTACCGCAGAATTAGATGTATTAACTGATTGTCCTCCCGCTCCACTTGAGTGATAAACATCCATTTTAATATCACTTTCTTTAATATCAATATTAGATGTTTCAACTTCTGGCATAACTAGAACTGTTGCGGTTGATGTATGTACTCTTCCCTGTGTTTCTGTTACAGGTACTCTTTGCACACGATGGGAACCACTTTCATATTTTAACTTTTTATAAACATTATTACCTTTTATCATAAGTTCAACTTGAGAAAAACCACCACTTGTTCCTGGTATAGCATGTAATTCTTCTATTTTCCAATTATTTTTTTCGGCATAATAAGTATACATACGATATAAATCACCAGCGAAGATATTTGCTTCATCTCCCCCTGCGGCCCCTCTAATTTCCATGATAACATTTTTACCATCATTATCATCTTTAGGTACTAAAAGTATTTCTAATTCTTTAGTAATTGCCTCTAATTTATTTTTTAAATCACTATACTCTAATTCAGCCATTTCTTTTAATTCAGGGTCATTCATTAATTCTTTTGATTCTTTTATTTTTTCTTCTGTATCTTTATATTCCTGATATTTATTTACAGTTTCTTCTAAATCACTAGATAATTTAGATAATTCTTTTAACTTATTATAATCACTTATAACTTCAGGTTTAGTTAATTCAATTTGTAATTCATTATATTTAGATACAATACTATCTAATCTTTCAAACATAATTATTCCTCCTTGTAATTATATTATAGCAAACAATTAAAGAAAAAACAAACTTTATTAGTTTGCTTCTTCATCATCGACATTAATTACCATAAAATCATCTAAATCATCGTCAGGTATATCGTCGTCATTTTCAGCATCATAGAAAATATCTTCTTCATTTTCTTCTTCGATATCTAATCCATCATCTTCAACTTCCGAAATTATAGCATCGTCCTCGTCGTCGTCAACAATAACTTTAGGGTTATGCAATTCTTTTAAATCCCAAGAACCATCTTCTAACATAATAAATCTTTTATCAGTTGTTAATAATTCAAAGAAATCTCCTATATGACTTTCAAAATCAGCATCACTTAAATTTAGAGCATCACAAACTTTTTTAAATAAAACATTTATTTTCATTTTAGTTTTTTCTTCATTAAGAATTATGTACGCGATATCATCATAATTCATAGTTTCTAATTCTTCTTTATTTATATCGTTTAATTTCATGTTAAATTTTCCTTTCTTAATTTACTAGTTAATATTATATGTACTATAAAGATAAAAGTGCAATATAAGTATTAGCTTTTGTAATTGTAATATTAAAAAATATATTTGTCAATTCTTATTATTTAATTTACATTTTTTCAGGAATATTTATACCTAAAATATCTAAAAGTTTACAGTTATTATCATATATTATTTTAGTTAGAGTAAGCATTGATATTTGCAAGTCTTTATTATTTTCTGTTAATATATGATTTTCAGAATAAAAATTATTATAAAGATTAGTTATTTTATAGAGATATTCACATATTTCATTTAAACTACAATTATCAAAACTACGTTTAATAATACGTTTTAAGTCTAACATAGCTAAAGCTATTTTTCTTTCAAAACTATTTAGATTAGTTATTTTATGAGGGTAAATATTTAAACTTTGAGCTTTATTTAAAAGAGATTTCATTCTAATAGTTGAATATAAAAGATAAGTTCCAGTTTTACCATTTAAGTCTGTAAATTTTTCAATATCAAAGTTATAATCGGTAGTTCGATAAGGAAGTAAGTCAGCATATTTAATAGCGGCGATAGCAATTGTTTTAGCAATATCATGACGATTTTCAGTAATACCAGGGTTTAATCTTTTTTCACACTCTATAGTTACCATATCAATTAAGTTTGCAAGAGGCATAACACCTCCATCTCTTGTTTTAAAAGGTTTACCATCGGCTCCATTCATTGTGCCATAACCATTAAAGACTAATTTTGTTTTATCTACTATAGCACTTTTTTGGGCTGCTCTAAAGACTTGATTAAAATGTAATTCTTGTCTTTTATCAGTCATATACCATATTTCATTTAAATTAAATTTATGTACTCTTTCCCATATCGCAGCAAGGTCTGTTGCTTCATAAGAGATAGCACCATTACTTTTAATCATTATTAAAGGAGGCATTTCTTTATTATCATTATCTTCTTTAATATCAATGATTTTAGCACCTTCACTTTCACGTATAATATTTTTAGAATATAAATACTCTAATAACTCATCCATATATAAAGAGCTATCATATTCTCCTTCCCATAAATCAAAACTAATATTTAAATCTTTATATAATTTTTTAATTTCATTAACACTAACTTCAACAATTTTTTGCCATAAAGCAAAATATCCAGGGTGTTTATTTTGTAAGTCATAATTAATTTTACGAGCTTCTTCCATTATTTCTGCATTTTCTTTAGCTTTAGTTGTTGCGATAGGGTAGAGTTCTAATAAATCATCATTAGTTAAATTAAAATCAACTTCTTCACCATTATAATCTTCTTTAAAATAGGGAAGGAGAGGATACCTATTTTTAATTTCTAATATTACCATACCCATAGGACGACCCCAGTCTCCTAAGTGGACATCAGAGATTGTGTTACAACCAACAGAGTTACATAGTCTTTTTAGAGCTTCACCAATATTTGCCGAGCGAAGATGGCCAACATGTAAAACTTTAGCAACGTTAGGGCCTCCATAGTCTAAGAAAATAGTTTTATTAATGTTTTGATTATAATTAATATCTATATTTTCATTACTTTCATTTAAGAAATCTATTAAAAAGGAATTATTGAATGTTAAGTTAATGAAACCAGGCCCGGCAACATTAGCGTCTTTTATTTCAGGATATTCTTTAATAAGTTCAATTAATTTATTAGCTATATTAATAGGGTTTTCATGATATTTTTTAGCAAGAGGCATAATACCATTGAATTGGTAATCTCCAAGTTCAGGCATTTTAGATGGACTTATAGTAACGTCTGTTTCATATCCTAAAGATTTTAAGCTTTCTTTTATTTTATTTTCTAGATAATTTATTTTATATATCATTTCTTTCATCTCCTATATTAAGATATATTTTTATGGGGTATTCATTACTTATTAATTTATATATAAAAGTAATATTATTATGTTCATAATTAAAATTTATATAATCATATGGTATTTCTAAAGTTTGATTTAATTCTTTTAAAGTTAAGAAACATTTATTTTCAGTTATTTTTAGAATACTTTCATTATTTTCTTTAGTAAAAGAATAATTATTTAAATTAAATTTTATAGTATCATTTTCAGTGTGATATGTTAAGATATTATCTTCTAGTTTTCCTGTTGTGGTTGTTTTAAATAATAATCTATTTTCTTCGTAGGTGCTTTCTGTTATATTATAATACATATGTGTCCCTCGTTTACATGTTAAATTATACTAAAGATAGGGATTATTTACAAGGAAAAAGTAAGAAATAATAAAAAAATAAGGTGAGAGTATCACCTTAAATTTATGCTTAAGTATAATATTAGAGCTACTTAAGCATGTTAGATTATGACTACGTATGGATTTTCTTTTGAGCCATCTGCACCATCTTTAAATAGGATATCAGCCTTCAAATTTACGACAGGACGGACACCTAATGAGGTCATTACATTGATGTCCTCATAGTAAGGACTGCTTCTGCCATCTAAATACACACTGAACACTGTTGCTGCACTACTAGTAGAATAATATGGAGACATGGTCCAATAAGTTTGACCGGTATATAAATAATAATTTGAATTACCCGCTCCATCAAGACCTCCTGCGAAACTAACTTCATCGATTGTTATTAATCCAATTGGATAATCTAATTGTTGATTTCCATTTGCATTTCCAGTTGTTGTATATAAATTAGTTGTTGGTGTTCCACATTTAAGCGTTGGCTTTTTACTAGTTACTATTCTATCATAAGACTTATAATATTGCATATCACTAGAAGTAGAACCATTATCCATATCATTACAAAAACCTGCTGCCCCATCTAACTTATCTTTATAAATTGTTAAATTTTGATTATACCATGTATCTAACTCATTCTTTATAGTACTATTAGTACTTCCATTCTTAAATTTTACATAATATGCACCAAATTTTGAACTATTATACGATGACGTTTTTATTTGAGTTCCTGTTCCAGATGTTGCAGGACTTCCTGTTCCAGAATATATTAATCTTACACCCTCATTTCCATTTATTCTTATTATTCGCCAATATAAATTTCCTAACTTTACCCAATTATTTGTAACGTTTCCTCTAAAATAATATGTATCTCCTAAATCATCTTTTCCTCTACATAATAAAGCTTTTGTACCAACACTAGTTATAGATGGTGCATCTTCATAAGCCGGACATCCATCACTTGTGTTATTTATCGTATATTTTGCTAATAAATCTAAAACAGAAGTGCCTAAATCTAAATATACATAACACTTGGTACCTCTTTCCGTTATATTATTAATACTTACACTTTTTCCATTATAAACTATGTCACCAGTAATCTTATTATCATTAGTACTAGGTTTAGTGCAATAACTTTTTGTTGTATTTAATGTATATCCACTAATTGGGATTTTATCAATAGATTCATAATT
>CANQTE010000078.1 GCA_947626695.1 uncultured Bacilli bacterium
TTAATAAAAATGTTGCCTTTTTTAGATAATTACTTACTTTTTTAGCCTTTTTATTTTTAGTTCATATTTTTAACCTGCGAATTAGGGGCAAACATATTTAGAATAACACAAACTGAAGCATTATTAGAAAAACAAAAAGAAGCTAGTGAAATAAAAGCTACAAATACACATTATAAAGTTGGAAAAGCTGTTAGAGAAACTATGAAAAAATTAGGCAGTACTATGTCAGAGGACTTACCAACTCCAAAAAATCAATAAAAGAATTAGAAAAAGAAGAGTTAAAAAAGTTAGAAACTAAATAAAAAAATAATATTTTTTACATAATTACATATAATAGAGTTAGAAAAATCAAAAAATATTTGATTTATCGATAGTAATATGGTAATATATTACCACAAGTTGTAATCGACTGCGTTGTGAAGAACTTTGTTCGAGGAACATATTAGTCAGTCCAAATTATGACATCATGAATAGCGTTGTGAAGAACTTTGTTCGAGGAACATATTAGTCTATTCGCTGTCAAGGAGCTCTTATTAGAGTTCCTTTTACTATTTATTATGGAGGGTTTTATGAATAATTATAACAATTATAAAAGATACTTAAAAAGTATAAGAAAGTTTGTTATAATAGTTATCATGGAGACTTAAAAATGAAGAAAATATATTATTATGATACTTATAATGAAGATATTATTAAATCTAAAAAACAAGATATTAAACTTAAAAAGAATTATAAATGGCTTCATACAAATATTTTTTATAAAATAATTTCTTATTTTGTTTATTATTTAGTTTTATTATTTGCTTTATTTTATTCTATAGTTTTTTTACGGGTAAAAATTAAAAATAAAAAAGGATTAAAAAGAGAAAAAGGTTATTTTTTATATTGTAATCATACACATGTGTTAGGTGATGTTTTTAACCCTTTTTTGATGTGTTTTCCTAAAAGGCCTTTTATTATATGTAGTCCATCTAATTTAGGTATTCCAATTTTGGGAAAAATACTTCCTATCGCGGGTGCTTTACCTATACCCGATAATATTCATGATATGATTAAATTTAAAGAAAGTGTTAATTATCATGTAAATAAAGGAAATCCGATTGTTATATATCCAGAAGCTCATCTATGGCCTTATGCAACATTTATTAGAGATTTTCCTAAAACTTCTTTTCATTTTCCTTATGATAACAAAAAGAAAGTATATACGGCAACTACTACATATAAAAAAGCTAAAATATTTAAAAGGCCTAATATAACCATTTATCTTGATGGACCATTTGGAAGTGATAAAAAAACAACTAAACAAAATAATATTCAAGATTTACATGATAAAGTATATAATACTATGAAAGAACGAAGTAAATTAAATAATTATGAATATATTACATATAAAAAGAAAAATTAAACTTAATCTTTCTTTCTTAAACCTGCGATATCATTATAAGAAAAATCATAATAAAGACGCGTATTATAAGCTTTTTCATAAGCTTCTATTTTTTGTTTATAATCTATCTCGGCCATTATTTTACTATTTTCACGTGGAGATTTAGATACATCAGGATAAATAGGCTTTAAAACATGAACAACATATTTAACCTTATTAAATTCAGCATTATCTTCTTTTTCTGTATCTTGTATTTCAACAAAACATGATATTATTGGCACATTTGCCTCAGATGCAAATAAGTATGCTCCCCTTTTACATGGTCTTGGCTTACGATAATTAAACCACATTTCTTCTTCTGGATATATTAAGACGTAGTTATTATTATCTAAAACTTTTTTTAATTCAGGCTTAAAAGTATTAATAATATAATTAGGGCTTTTACATATAGGAATAATATTTAAACTATTCATTAAGTATCCTAAAAATCCAGGCATAGCAAGATTAGTTTCCTCACTTACAATATAAACATTTTTTTTATAACGCTTTTTAATCATTTTTCTTATAGTAAGACTATCTAAAGGATTAAAATGATTACTTGTTATAATAGCTCCATTATTTATATTTTTAATATTTTCTAATCCTTTTATTTCAATTTCTTTATTTAATTTTTTGCCTAATATATCTACAAAAAGATAAGCAAATCTACTTTCTAAAAAATATATTATTTTATGTTTTCGAAGATTATAAAATCTATTTAAAACTTTATCTATTTCTTCTTTAGTTAAAACGGGGTCATTTACTTCAACTTTTTTATTTAACTCATTATTTTTAACATTAAGTTTTATATTTTTTATAACTTCTTTTTTACTACCACCTATAATCATGAGCTAAAACCTTTTTTCTTCTTTTTTATCAAATACTTTTTTAAATGTTAAATCACCCTTTATAATTTCAGAAGCTCTATTTATGAGATTATTTAAAGTTTTATTATCTTCTTCTTGCATTTCTTTGGTAAAATTTTCTTTTTCTTTTAAAATATCATCTTTAAATAAAGACTTACTTGCATATTTCCAAAAATAATCTTGATAGTCAACATTATCATAATGCCAAGGCTTAGAAAACAAATTATAGTGCACTATTTTAGGTCTATCAAATACTAATTTTCCATTTGTTGGCATCGCGTCCCATTCATTTGAAAGATACAGAATATTACCATAAGCCATCGCATTTATATAATCTTGGTCAGGACATACTGTATCAAAATGATACTTATTTAATAAATATAAAAAGTGTTTTTCAAAATTTACTTCTCTTAATCTTTTCATATTCATTAAAAGAACACCAGAATTAATATATTTATCGATAGAAGCACCAGCATTTAATCTAAAATATTCACATAATATTTCATTATCTTGACAAGATATATCTGTACAACCACCAAATAAATTATTTTTTAAATCGATATTATAAAGCTCACTTATATCTCCTGTTATACAAGTATCACTGTCAATATAAATAGCTTTATCATATTCTTTAAACATAAGGGGGATAAATATTCTAAAATAAATGGTTAAAGTAAAATAATCTGTACGGAGTAGATTTTCCTTTCTATTCGTAATACTTTTTAATTCATCTTCCATTTTGGTAAATATTATCTTAGCATAATCTGTTTCTAATCTTTTTAATTTAGATATTGCTTCTTCCGTGATAGATTCATAAACAACATGAATATTATAATTATAATCTTTAGATGCATTATCTATTAAAGACGCGATAGCAACAGATAAAAATGGAGCATAAGATTTATCAATTGTAAAAAATATAGGTATTATTGTTTTCATTATTTTGTCCTTTCTAAAACTTTTTGATATTCCTCTAGAATATCATCAAAACTATGAACTTTTAAAATATTATGAAGATTTTTAATATGCCAAGGTTTTATTGTTTGTTTACATATTTTAGGATAAAACTTGAATGTTGTACTAAAATGTCTAAAAACAGTATTTTCATCTTCTTTTTTTTGTTCATTATAAATTCTTGAAACTATTAACTTTTTCTTAGCATATTTATTTAAAGCAGCTTGGTCTGGTAATAATCTTTTTGTTCTTTTACACATATTACGACATTTTAAAAATAATTTGGTTTCCTTTATTAATTTCATATTTAAAAGTAAAACACCAGAATTTAAATAATCTTTTTTAAATAAATCTTTGCGATAAAAATGACTACCATAATAATCTAAAACTCCTACGAGTTCATAATTAGAATTATCAATATTATAAAATTCTTGAGGGTCTTTTAAACAAACAACATCATTATCTAAATAAAGTATTTTATCAGGAAGTGTTACTAAATCAGCATATAATCTAAGCATACAATAAGGAGTAAACATCGTATCTAAATTAGCTATAGGTAAACATTTATTTACTTCATCAGTAATATCTATTAATTTAATAAAATTATGTTTATTTTTAGTTTTTAGTACTTTTAAAAGTTCTCTTATATCTTTATTAGTTAGAGGTTCATATGATTTTTCCTCATCAATATACTTCATTGTAAGTATATAGATAGATAAACTTTCTTTAGTATTTTTTAAAATAGATAATAAAGATATTATAAGTCCATCTAAAATATTTTTATCTCCACAGTATAATAAATTCATAAAAACCTCCATTAAACGCCATATATTGCTATATAGTAATTCTTAAATTTTTTAATTATAAAATTATGTTTTAAAGTATCAACATTTTTAAGGCCATAGACACAGCCTACTCCTAAATATTTCACATAGCTTTCTTTTTTAACCCACATTTTAGTAAAATCTTCGGCAGTTTTAATTAACTTTCTTTCATTTTTAGTACATACCCTATCTAAAACATTTTTCCGCATTGTTATTCTTTCAATATCTATGCCTACTTCTTTTTTAGCAATAACTAATACTGTATAATTATCACAATGACTAATATTAAAATATATTTTATTATTTTTTAAATAAGGCTTTTTATAGGCATTATATATTATTTCATCTTTAATATTAAGTTCTAATAAAACTTTATTTAATAAATCATGACTTGATATATTCTTTGCAATATATAACTTATACATGTTTTTCTTCTATATATTTTATAATATCTTTTACAGTTTGAAGTTCTTTAATATCTTTATCTAATATTTCTATTTTATATTTTTTTTCAAACGCGGCCACTAAATCTACTATATCTAATGATTCTAATTTTAAATCACTAATTAAATTAGTATTTTCATTTATTCTTTCTTTTGATATTTCTAAAGTTTGTGCAATTAAGCTTATTATTTCTTCTTTCATTTTTTAATCTTCCTCTCTAATCATATTTCTTAATATTTTACCATTATGATTTTTTATAAATTCGTTAGTCCTTAATTTTACCAGAGCAATTTGATGATTTTTAGCTCTTTTCTTATTATAATTATAAATAAGATTATCAAAATATTCTTGATTTCCTAAATATTCTTCTGTAGGATAAATATAGGCGATTAATCTATTAGCTTCTTCACAGACAATTACTTCTTGGATACCAGCATTTTTCATGAGACTCGCCTCAATATACTCAGGGCTTATATTTTCACCATTACTTAGAATAATAATATTCTTTTTTCTTCCTGTAATATATAAGAAACCTTCATTATCTATATATCCTAAATCTCCAGTTGCAAAATAGCCATTTTTTAGCACAGCATTCGTTGCTTTTTTATCTTTGTAATAGCCTTTCATGACAATATCTCCCCCAACAAATATCTCATCATTAACTATTTTTACTTTAACTTTCCGACATATTTGCCCTACACTGCCATCTTTATAATAAAAATTACGATTTACCGAGACAACTGGAGAACACTCAGTTATTCCATAGCCATTTAATATTTCAATACCAATATTTCTAAACCATTTAACATATTTTTTATCTAAATATGCACCACCACATATAATATAATGTAGATTACCTCCAAACTCATTTAAAATATCTTTAAATATTTTTTTTCTTAAATCAATATTTAATTTTAATAAACTATTACTTATTTTAATTCCATATTTTAACTTCTTTTCTTTTTTTTGCAATCTTAAATTTTTCCATATTTGTTTATAAAATGTTTCAATGAAGGCTGGAACTACAAAAAGAGTTTCAGGCTTATTATTTTTTAAATCTTCTTTTATATATTTTAAACTCTTATTTATATATATTTCTACTCCATAATAAAGGGGCATTAATATACCAGTTATTATTCCAAAAGCATGATGAAATGGTAATATGCTTACAACATTTCCATTTGGCTTATAAAGAGAAGATGCACCATATATATCTTTAGCAATATTTTTTTGAGATAAAACGACGGCTTTATTAGCACCAGTAGTTCCTGATGTAAAAAATATGACCGCGTCTTTATCATTAAGAGTTGAATAATTATTTTGGAAGTTTTTTCCCTTTTTTAAGTATTCTGAGATATCATCAAGAGGTATTTTTTTATATTTTAATTTATTGATATAGGGGTTATAAAATGCTGAATAACAAATTATTTTGGTATCACTTAAACTTAATAAATTAATTAATTCTTGTTCTAGAGTATCTTTATCTATTACAACACAAACATTACCACTTAAAATAATAGCTAAAAAAGTAATAATCCAATTATAAGAATTTTCACCAATAAGAGCAATATGTTTATTTTTAAAATTACTATTAAAATATTTACTTAAATTAATAACATCATTGTAAACTTCTTTATATGTTTTTTTAATTTTTTTATCAGAAGTAGTATAACTAAAAGCAATATTATCAGTATAATTTTTAAATCCTAAATGTAATAGTTCTTCTAGGTTATTGATTTCTAAATGCTCGTAATAATCATAATTGCCATTTAATCTTTTCATTTAAAACTCGCTTCACCTACTTACTAAAAAACCATCTTAATTATACTATATATATATACTTAATTGCTATTAAAAATTATTAAAAATTATTAAAAAAAAGATTTAGGTAAATTTATATACTAACGTGTTGTGCTAGTTAAATTGAAACTATAGAAAAATCATTCATAATATGGTACTCTATAATTAGAAAAAAGAAT
>CANQTE010000079.1 GCA_947626695.1 uncultured Bacilli bacterium
GTCTTTAATTTTTCTAAATTTTCATTTGTAAAATAATCATAAATTTACGTTTTTACCCCGAAAAATTTTTTACACCCCTTGAATAAATTTTAAAAACTGATATAATTAAATTAGTTGATTTATCAATCTTGGGAGTATGTTTTTTCGAATTAAGAAGTGATAACTTAAAAATTAAGTATCAGCTTTTTTAATGAAGGTATAATTTAGTATTTTAAAAAAATTAAAAAGAAGTGACTAATTATTTTCATCACTCCTTAGTTTTAAGAACCAGAAAAAGACTGAATATCAGTCTAAAATAAACTATTAAATGTACTATTATCACGAGAATTAGTTATAGTAAGGTCAGAAGAAATATTCATAACAAGTACTGCTAAGAAAAGTATATCAATTATAATCCATAAACTTACAAGTCCTGTTAAAAGATAAGCTTTCTTATTTTTGTTTACTATAACATTATCTAAATATCCTAATATATAATGGAAGAAACATAAAATACTAATTATAATACCTATTATTAAACCTATCCAAGTTAAAATATTTAAGTAATATAAAAGTGCCATGATTAAATAAGAAATAACCATTGGGGCCATACTAGTTGTATATAAACTTATTGCTTTTTTAATATCAAACTTTTGATTACCAACAATTCTTGCAATAATAAATGACGCAACAATTGGGACAAAAGAAATAATAAAATAAATAATTATCGCATATAAGAATATCTTAAAATATGGAATAGATACTATATTATTAATATTAATATTCATAATACTACTAAACATCGTTTTAAATATACTTACTACATATAAGCCAAATGCAAGGGCAAGAGCACCTAACATTATCATATTACTAGTTATATCTTTTTTATCTACTTCGCCTTCAATTGTTGTTTTAGGATTTTTAAACATATTAACTACGGTATCAATAAATTTTTTCCCATAACCTTTAACAGCTTCCTTATTTACTGATATAATCTCTTCTTTCATGCACGTGCACTCTTCGTCTCCATTAAGTTCTCGGCCACAGTTAGTACAAAACTTTTTTTCTAGTTTTACTTCTTCTTTAACTTCAGCCTTTACCTCTTTTTCTTTCTCTTCTTTTTTTACTACTTTCTCTTTTTCAGCCATTTCAACTCACACTCCTTATTTATATAAATATGGCTCAACTAAATAAACTCTTGCATCACTTGATGTTTCACTTGAAATTTCTAAAACAATCTTTAATTCTTTTATATTTTCTATATTTAAATCAATATTTTCATTGGTCGTATTAGTAATATCTTCACTTTCATAAATCTTTTTTTTATCACCATATATAATAATTTTTCCTTTAAAGTCTTTATCTAAGTCTTCTCCTATAATACTTGCTTTAAACTTCTTATATTTTTTATCTAAATTATATATAATATTACTTTCTTTTATATTTGTTTTAAAATAAATTAAACTATCATATTCTTTGTTATTTATCTCTCTTTTTCTTGTACTTATACTTATATTTTTATCATAAGATATACTATTTAATAAAACTAACTTTTCAGGTTCAGTATCATTTTTTTCGTCTTGTAATTTAACTAATTCTTGATAATACTTGTTATCTTCGTCATCAATTAATTTTAGTATTTCATCAATCGGAGCATTACTACCCTCATCTATTAAATTCTTTACATAAGTTACCATCTCTTTTAAAACTTCTTTAACTAATTCTTGGTAATCTTTATTAGAACTTAAATCTATATTATTACTAACTTTATTAAGAGTTAAATATTCATACTCTTCCATTAGAGCTTTTATCATATCTTCATTATTATCTTTATCTATATTATCTACTTTACTTTTTGCCGTATCTAAAACAGTCTTTAATTCTCCACTAATATAATCATTAATAAAATCAATTACTTTTTTATAATAACAGTCTTTTTCACTCATTTTTTGATAATAGTAATAAGTTTGATAATCATTTTTCCCTTTATAATCTAGGCCATAAAAATAATTAACTTTTGACTTATATAACTCTTCTAATTCATTTTTATAATTTTCATAAACATCTTCACTTAATATATTACTTTCATTAATAAAATAATTATAAATATTATCTAATATATCTTTTAACTTATCATAGTTCTCATCTAAATCTTCTTTATTTTTATACTCTTTATTAAAGTTTTTAACATAACCTGAAATAGATTTTCTAATAGTATCTTTAATATTATTTACAGACTTTTCTTCACTACTATTAATAATTTTTTCTATCTCTATTAATTCAGTTATATCCCCTTTCTTATAATTATCATAATAATTTTTAAGATTATCTTCTACTCTTTTAACCGGATTATTTAATAAAATACTAAGTATTATTAAAGAGACAATTACAATAAGAATAACTACACCCATAATAATTTTTCGCACTTTAGGTATTTTATTAAACTCAAGATTCTTATTATCATTTTCTAATTTAGTACCACATTTAAAACAATATTTAGAGTTTTTCTCATTTTTTGTTCCACAGTTTTTACAGTACATATTATTTCTCCTTACCATTTAATTGTACACTATTTTTTAATTAAAATAAATACTTTTTTAACCATTAAGAGCTTTATTTATTATTTTTTTATTAGTTTTTAAACGCTTCTCTTTTGGATTAATCTTTATAGCTTTATTTATATAGAATAAACTTTCGGGATATTTTCCCAAATTATATGTAACAATCGCCATAAGTTCATAAATATATTCATTCCACGCGAAAGCTTCATTTATATATATTAATGGTTTATTTTTAATTAAAAATGCTCTTTTTAATAAATTATAAGCTTGTTCATATTCTTTATTATCAGTATATATTTTAGCTAATTCGACATAACTTTCCCGAAGTGTTGGTTCTTCATTTATAGCACATTTAAGCCACATAATAGCTTCACGCACCCTTCTGAGTGCTAAATAATCACGAGCAATAAAACGCATTGAGGCACATCTCTCAGGCTTCCATGTTGCACTTTTTAAATCTAAATGTTTAATTAAAGTATCAATAGACTTATTATACATACCATAATACATATATTCTCGTCCTAAATAATGCATATTCCTATCACTATTAGGGTCTTCTTTTACACTTAACTCAAGTAAAGGCAAATAAGAACTACGTGATTTAGTAGAATCTGCATAATGATTTAAAGTTACACCATCTGCAAGTACTTCTCTTTCATTGTCTATTTTATTTAAAACTTCATGCACCGGATAAAGCCATTTATATCCATTTCTCTTGTGTACTTTAGAAATATAAAATGTTGTTGCCGGATTACCACATACATCAAAACTCCAATTATAATTATATCTTAATTTATCAGCACCCTTACTCCAAGCTTCCTCCATTTTTTCTCGCCAACCTGCCTCAAATACTTCATCTATATCCGTACAAACACATATATCTGCATCTTCTGGCACTAACTTTAAAGATTCATTTCTAGCAACATCAAACCTCCATGGCTTAATCTCTTTAGATGTAACTTTTACCCCTAAATTTTTTAATAATTCTATACTTGTATCAGTTGAACCTGTATCTAAAACATATATTCCATCTGCTTCTTTCATTGATTTAACCCATCTATCTATAAATTTACTTTCATTTTTACATATCGCATATACATATACTTTATATTTATTCATAAATACCTCCTATACTTAAATATATCCTACTTTTAATAAGCCTAGAACAAATAGTATTTTTAAATTGCAAAAAACCTCAAAAGATGTTATTATCATTTAAGAGGGATTAAATATGAATTTATCAAAATCAAAATATTGTTTAGGAATACAATGTCATAAATTATTATGGTTAGATAAAAATAAACCAGAATATAAAGAAGATATTAATAATGAATCTGTCTTAGATAATGGTACTATGGTAGGAATAGTAGCTAAAAATATATTCCCAAATTGTATCGATATAAAATATAATGATGACTTAAATATAATGATTAATGATACTAAAAAAGAAATGTTAAAAGAAAATGTTTACATAACAGAAGCTTCTTTTAAATATAAAAATAATTTTTGCAGTGTAGATATTTTAAAAAAAGAAAAAGATTATTTAACTATTTATGAAGTTAAAAGTTCTACTCATCTAAAAGATATTTATTATGAAGATATATCATATCAAGTCTATGTTTTAAAAAGTTTAGGATATAATATTAAAAATGCTTATTTAGTATATTTAAATAGTAATTATATAAGAAAAGATAAGTTAGAATTAGATAAATTATTCTTATTTAAAGACGTAACTAATTTTGTCTTTAATAATTTAGATAATGTGAAAAATAATATCACCGCGATTAATAATGATACGAAAAAAGAGCCTAATATAAAAATAGATAAACATTGCTTTAAACCATATCCTTGTCCTTTCTTTAAATATTGTACTAGAAATTTACCTGCAAATAATGTCTTTAATATAAGAAGAATGAGTAATGATAAAAAAATAAGTCTTTATAAAAAAGGTATATATAGTTATGAAGATTTATTAAAAGAAAATATTGATATTAAATATAAAGAACAAATAGATTTTACTCTAAATAATAAAGAACCTAAAATAAATATTAAAAAAATAAAAGAATTTTTAAATACTTTATCTTATCCCTTATATTTTCTTGATTTTGAAACTTTCCAAGAATCTATCCCGGAATATCAAGATGTAAAACCTTATATGCAAATACCTTTTCAGTATTCACTTCACTATATTGAAAATGAAAATGATTTTTTAAAACATACAGAATTTTTAGGAAATGGGAATGTTGACCCAAGAAGAGAACTTGCCGAGAAATTAGTTCAAGATATTCCTAAAAATGTTTGTACTTTAGCTTATAATATGTCTTTTGAAAAAAGTGTTATTAAAAATTTAGCCGAATTATTCCCTGATTTAAGTGAACATTTAATGAATATACATGATAATATTAAAGATTTAATGGCACCCTTTGTAAATAGAAGTTATTATGTCAAAGAAATGGAGGGCTCTTACTCTATAAAATATGTTTTACCTGCCCTATTTCCTAATAATGCTGAGTTAAATTACCATAACCTAGACTTAATCCATAATGGAACTGAGGCAATGAGTGCATATGCTGATTTAAAAAAATATCCACCTGAAAAAAAGCAAATAATAAGAAAAAATTTACTTAAATATTGTGAATTAGATACTTTTGCTATGGTAAAAATATGGCAAAAACTAAAAGAAGTTACTAATTTAATGAATGTTTAACAATTTAAAAAATCATTTATTCCATTTATATTTAGTATATCTTCCTCCTCTAATTTTAATAATATTATTCTCTTTAAGTAATTTATTTAAATTTCTCTCAATTGTAGTTTCACTTAAATTAGGAAATCTACTCATTATAAAAGCTTTATCAATAGGAATAACATTTTCTTTAAATAACATCATTATTTTATCATAAGCAACCATTTTTTTATTTTCTTGATTATCTATTTTTATTGCAAACTCTTTATAAGCATTTAATATTATTCCCAAATAGTATTCTGCAAAATATGAATAATCATTTTTATTAACATGCCAATTTACAGAACTCTTTTCTAAAGCCTCATAATAACTCTCTTTAGTATTTTCAATTTTTTTCTCTATACTTATATATTTACCTACCATATAATTTGCTTTATATAATAATAAAAGAGTTAATAACCTACTAAGTCTTCCATTTCCATCATTAAATGGATGAATTGATAAAAAATCTAATATAAATATAGGAATTAAAACTAATAAATCACAAGTCTCATTATTAGCTAATTCATTATAACTTTTACATAAATCTTCAATTGCAAGTGGCGTTTCTACAGGAGATAAAGGAGTAAATCTAATTTTCTTTTCTCCAAGTTCATTAGTCTCTTCAATATAATTTTGCGAATTTTTAAATTTTCCTCCATAAGTATAACCCGCATATTTATATAAATCCCTATGTAATTGTAAAATCATATTTTTATTAATATCAATATATTTATAATTTTCATGAATTAAAGATAATACATCTCGATAACCTGCAATTTCTTCTTCATTTCTATTTTTAGGCTCTAATTTTTGAACTATAATTTCTTTAATTCTTTTATCAGTTGTAGAAATACCCTCGATTTTATTAGATGAAGAAGTACTTTCTATTTTAGCAATATTTAACAAAGTATCTAATATATCTTTTTTAGAATCTAATAAATAAGATTGCTTCCCCTTATACTCATGAATCTTATTCATTAAATTAATAATATTAGCATTAGATATTAAACTATCATATTCTTCTTTTAAATTAAATTTTCTCAAAAAAATGCACCACCCTTTTTTATTTGCACCATTATATCATGAAATGAGGCAATTATCAAGACACATGAGGCAATTAATTTTATAACACAACTTAAAAAAGGTTACTACTCAGCCATAAATAACAGATAGAGTAAGTCTACTGTTATTTTTTTCATGCTAAAATTAGGCAAATAATG
>CANQTE010000080.1 GCA_947626695.1 uncultured Bacilli bacterium
AATTTATTTTCTAATATATTTTGTTCTTCTTTAGATAAAACAAAAATATATTTATTAAAATTTTTAAATTTAATATTAGAAGTATCTATATATTTATTAGAATAACTTAAATTAGAACGAATTATATATATTAAAGTTTTTCTAGTAGAAATAGCTATATTTTTTAAATTATTAAATAAATTATTAATATCTTCTATTTTAAGATTATTAATTTTAATATTTCCAATAGTATTGGAAATATATTTATCTATTAAATATTCATAATTAATTAAAGACTGTATTTTTAAATTTTTTTAACTATTTAACCATAATTTTAAAATATTATTATAAATTATATTTTTCTTCATATATAACACCTCCAAAAAAATTTTATTTTTTTTAAAAAAAGTCTTTTTTTAAAATATTAAGTATGCTATTATTATCTTAAGGATATATCGTATAATAATAAATTATACGTTATATAAAAGCTATAACATATTAAAAGTGTAAAATAATGTAAACATTATTGACTTGAAAAAATTGGTGTGTTATAGTGGTATTGTAAGCCATATAAGATAGAAGGAGGAGGATATTATGGCAAGTTTAGAAAAAGGATATATGTTTGATGGCCTTAAAGCAGCAGACATAGCAAATGATATTAACAGCAGTTTGAAGGCTATTAAGGAGCAAACACTAGAATTTCAGACATGTATGAAAAGTTTATTCAGTCCTGATACTTGGGGGGGAGATGCAGCGAAAGAAAATTATGGTTACTTTGTAGATGCTTTAAATTACTTAATTGGATTTGCAAATGCATTTGGAACTAATTTTAAAGAATTCGCTAATAGTTTTGCCTCTCTTGCAGAAGAAGCTGACAAAGCTAGTGGTGGTTCAGGAAAAAATGCTGCTGCATTTGGCTCTGTAACTTATGAAGAAATTCCAAAAGTGGATAAAAGTTTAGATGTAGTTACTGATAGAGACGTTAACATACCTGATAAAATTAGAGCTGCGCAAAATCAAGCAAATGGCATCGCTGATAATGTAAAAAAAATAAGAACATCTCTTATTGAATATATTGACAAACTTGATAATGGATCTACAGTATGGGATGGACCTACAGCTAGAGGCTTTAGAACAAATGTAGAGAACGCAATTACGAATGAGCTTGATAAAGCAATACAAATATTGGATGATAAAATACAAGATTTTGCTATTGTTGCTACAAATGGAGAAATAGTAGGTTAAAAAGTATAATGACCACATAGTGGTTTTTATACATAAGAATTCAATTATTGAATTTTTATGTATAAAAGAAAGGATGGATAAGTAATGAGCAATGTAATAAATGTAGATACTGAATTTTTAGAAAGAAAGCGTAGTTCAATTACATCGAAAATCAGTAAAGCTCAAGAAGATATAACAAATTTAGATAATACTGTCGCTAAAATGGATGGCTTACTGTCTAGTGATTTTTACGAAGTAACATTTGTACCCAATTATGAAAAAATTACATTTATGATTAATACCTATTTTGAAAATTTAAAGCAAGTGTTAGATCTTATAGAGGAATATATAAAACAATATACAAGCCTTCCAAATAATAAAATTTTGATTAAATATAAATAAATGGAGGTGTAGAAAATGACAGAATTTGAAGAAAAATTGAACGAAATAAGGTCATGTGTAGAATATATTGAAACTGACTTTAATGATATTGAAAATAATATTAATCAAATGTTAGATGCTGATAACTGGAAATCTCCAATGCAAAATAAAATTTGCGAGATAAATAAAGATAGAGTACTATATGTAAAAAATATTATAGAGCAATATTCTGCTATGTTAGAATACTTAGATATAGTACTCCATAATAGCAAGATACTTTAGTATACTAAACAATGTTAAGGAGGAAAAAATATTATGCCTGATTATGTAAACACTAAAACACATATTACAGAATTTAATAATATAAATAGTAATTTAACTACAATGGAATCATTTAGTAATGGCCTTAAAGGAAAAATTGAACATAGCGTTTTTATATATGATATTAAACAAGATGTTATAAAAGCTTTAAATTCACAGAGTACTAATATAGATAGTTTGAATAAAACTATTTCTTCTTTACTTGTAGCCCTCGACTTGATAGAAGTATACAAGGAAAAAAAGAAAGATTTAGATTTTAAAAAAGAGTGTGAAATTTTTCCTTTTTTGTATGCTGGACTTGAGAAAGAGATTAATGATTTAGACGTTTCTATACAAAATTTAATGAATGAAATTATTCAAAACTTATCCTAAGGAGTCTAATATGTTTGGAAAAATATTATATATAAGTGATAATATATGTTATATAGAAAATAAAGGGTCTGATGAAGTAAAAGGAGATTTACTTAATCTTCATTTAATTTTTGAGCATGATGACCAAAAATTATTAGGAGAAATAGTAGAAATTAGAGATGACCGTATTGAAGTTCGTTTTTTAGGAGAATTTGTAAATGGTCATTATAACAATGGTATTTTAAGAAAAGCTAGTTTAGATAGTAAAGTAAGAGTAATAAATACAGAGGAATTATTAGAATTAGTTGGACAAGAAACTAATAAAAGTTTTATTTTAGGTAGAAGTGCAACATATAAAGATTTTAATGTATGTCCTGATATTAATGAATTATTTGCCAATCATATGTGTATATTTGGAAATTCTGGTTCAGGTAAATCATGTGGAGTATCAAGAGTAGTTCAAAATATATTAAGCAATAAAAATTCTCTTGCGTATAATGCTAATTTAATATTTTTTGATTCTTTTGGTGAATATAAAAATGCTTTTAAAAGTATTAATACTATTAATTCTTATTATAATTATAAGTTTGTTACATCAAGACTTAGAGACCCAGAAGATACTCAAATAAATATACCATTAAATTTATTAAAAGTAGATGATTTTGGTATTCTTTTACAAGCAGATAAACACTCACAATTAACTATAATTCAAAGAGCATTAAAATATGCTAAAATATTTGCAATTAATACACCAGAAGCAGATAAATATAAGAATAATATTATAGCAAAAGCTTTAATAACAATTCTTTATAGTCAAAGTACTACAAGACAAAAGAAAGATGATATATTTACTATTATAGATACTTGTCATACTAAAGAATTTAATTTTGATTCTGTTATTCCAGGACTTGGTTATACTAGAAGTTTTAGTGAGTGTTTTGCTATAGATTCTCATGGACACTTTGGAGAAGAAGTATTAATAACAGAATATATATTAAAATATATTGATGAAAGTTTAAATGAAATAATAGAGCCTGAAAATGCTGTATTTACATTACAAGGGTTAGCTAAAGCATTAGATTTTACATTAATAAGTGAAGGTTTTAATCAAAACAAAAATATGCACGATGATGCCCAATTATTAAAGGTTAGATTAAACACTATTTTACATAGTAATATGAAAGATTTTTTTACAGGAGATAAATATGTAACTCCAGCTCAATTTATTACTAATTTAGTTAGTTTAAATAATAAAAAAGCTCAAATAATAAATATTAATTTAGAGAATTTAGATGATAGTTATGCTAAATCTTTAGTTAAGATATATTCTCGTATTATATTTGATTTTGCTAAAGAAAATGCTAATAGAGCAACAGTTCCATTTCATTTATTCTTAGAAGAAGCTCATAGATATGTTCAACATGATAATGATGTATTCTTATTAGGTTATAATATTTTTGATAGAGTAGCTAAAGAAGGTCGTAAATATGGTGTAATATTAGATATTATTAGTCAAAGACCAGTAGAAATAAGTGATACTGTTATAGCTCAGTGTTCTAACTTTTTAATATTTAAAATGACACATCCAAAAGATATTAAATATATAGAAGAAATGTTACCTAATATAAGTGCAGATGTTATAGAAAAAATGAAAATATTACAACCAGGTACATGTGTAGCTTTTGGAACAGCATTTAAAATACCTATGATATGTAAATTAGAAATGCCTAATCCAAGGCCATATTCTGCAAGTTGCGATGTATCTTCTTATTGGGATTCTAAAACTAATTTAGCAGATGAATTTAAAGAAGAAGAAAATGGAGAACAAACAGTTAAAAGTGAAATATTTGTGGAACCAGAAGTAATAAATAAGGAAATTAGTAATCAAATAGATGAAGATGTAAGTACGAGTATACCAAATATTGGGTCATAAGTTTAAAATAGTAAGGGAGGAATATAAGATGAGAATATTTTTAGAAACTAATCAAATAAATGATTATATAAAAGATTTGACGGCGCTAAGTGAACATGCTAAAAAATCATTACAATTATTGCCAAGTCCAGCAAGGAGGGGAACTAATTTACAATCTTTAAATAGATGCATTGATTTAATCGCAAATAAGCTTGAAAACATATCAAATAATTATAATGTTATTGGTGAAGCTATTAAAAAATATTTAGAAAATATTAATAAAATTGAGAATCCTGAATTAATGACAGATTATTACAGAATGTATAGGATGCCATTAGAATCAGCTTTTATTATTCCAAAAGAACTATATTTTGAAGGTAAGGCTAAGAAACTTAATATAACAATGCCAAATTATGGCAACCTTAATTTAGATAATGGTACTAATAGTTATAATTCTTCTGTAAATTCTTTTTCGGCTAATGGTAATTATAATAGTTTTGCATATGGTTCTGGTAGTGTTCTAGGAACAGCTGTAAATGTTGGAAGTGTTAGTGCTACTTCGCCGTCTACTACAGAATCTATTCCAAGTGTGTCTGGTACTATTACTGGAGAAACTGTCACTGCTACTGTTGCAGGCCCATCAGATGCATACAAAGATGTAACTATAACTCCAGAATTACAATCAGCATATGGAAATTTAGTTATGTTATGTGATAGACTTGATTTTGGAAGAACAATAGATGGCACTTTACTTACATCTATAGAAGAGTGGGAAGCATATCGAAAAGAGATTGCAGATTTATTTGATAAATATCCAGGATTAGAACTAGCTACTAAAACAGGTGATTTAGTAGATAGAGATGAAGATTTTATAAATGCATATAATCGTGTGATGGAATTATATCGTATAACTGGCTCAGGTGAAGGATATGATAACAAAGTAGTACTAGCGACAACAGACGAAGAAAGACAAGAAGTTGCTAATCAAATTCAAGAATTACTAAGTAAATATCCAAGTTTAAGACAATTAATAGTTAATCAAAAATTAGATTATTTAAAATCAAATCCTAATGTAGAAAATAATGATAAACTAACAAATTTAGATTTCTTATTAGGTATAGAATTAATAGAAGGAAAATCACTTGAGGGATTAGGAGAAACAACAAAAGAAACAGAAAATGCCACTGGTGAGTTTAATTATTTGGATCATATAGAAGAGATTAAAAAAGAACCTCTTGCATTCTTTTTCAATAATCCACAGTACTTTTTTGAGAAAAAAGATTTAGATCAATATTTAAATGATTTAAAAGAAAATAATATAAATATATATGAATTAGATCTTGCAAGTGGCCTTGAAGGTGGTAAGAATACTGTAGATGAAGATTCGATTCGTAATATTTTGTCCTTAAGGATGGAACAAGTACTTAGTGATCCAAATGCTTCTGCTGAATTAAAGAGTACTATTGAGAGGTATATTACACCAGATGGTCATATTCTTTATGGTAATGAAAATTATGAATTAGAAGAAATATTAAAAGATTATTTAACAGATGGTGAAAAACAATATATTAAAGATGTTAGGCATATACTAGATGATGTTATAAAAGAAGAAGATTCTAATTATGTAGAAGTAACAACATTAACTCCTAATGATAATTATTTAGATTATGTAGATGATATTAAAAATGCTCCACTTACTTTCTATTATCAAAACAGAAATTATTTTGATAATCATGGTGTTAAAGGTGAAATTACTGAAAATACAGATATGGGTTTATTACAATATAAAGAATATTTAGATAGTATTATACCTATTATAGGAGAAGAAAATTTAGATAAAGTAGATTTAGCAAATGGAATATCGCAATTTGGAGCAGTAAAAGAAAATGTACAAACTCTATATCAAACAAAAGCATATTTATTAGCTAATAGTCCTAAAGTAAGTGAAGAAGAAAAAAAGGATTTGCTTGATTACTTTTATGGAATTCCTCGTGATGACAGTAAAGCAAATGATATTATTCAGTCTTATTTAACAGATCATGAAAGAGAATATGAAGATAATATAGATGGTGTTTTTAATAAAACTGTAACTGAGAACTTAGAATCTAATTCTGTTGGATAAAACCGTTTTCAAATATTAAGTGATGAATATAATTTCGTCGCTTTTTTTAATTTTTTGCTTAAAATACCGATTTTCCCTATAGAACGACAAATTTCGCACTTTCTTTATGTTATTATACAGGAAGAAG
>CANQTE010000081.1 GCA_947626695.1 uncultured Bacilli bacterium
CATTAATTGAGCTCGCATTTTTTCTAACCCCTTCTTTTCATATCTTGATACCATAACTTGGGTCATATTTAATTTACGAGCTACTTCACTTTGAGTTAAATCTTCATAATATCTTGATTTAATAATTTCTCTTTCACTACTATTTAATACTTTAAAACTATTATCTAAATCTATTTTTAAATCAACATTCACTTCTCTATCAGGTATCACTTCATGTAAATTAAGCTCGTTTGCCTCATCATCTAAAGAAATCATTGCTTGACTACTATTAACAGCTTCAAAAACTAAATTAACATCTAACTCTAAATATAACGCTACATCTTCATAACTAGGTATCTTCCCTGTTTTTTCTGCTAAATAATATTTTGTCTTTTCTACTAACTTATAAATCTTAAGTAAATTTTTACTAACTTTTATATTTCTATTTTCATTTACATATTCATACATTTTACCAAATATATAAGGATAAGCATAAGTACTAAATTTAGCCTCCCCCATATTTTTATAGTTTTTATAAGCATTTAATAACCCAATAACCCCAACCTGAATTAAATCTTCTTTATCACTTCCATAAAACTTGCTTGCTATTTTTTTAATTAACCCCATATTTTCATTTATTAAATCATTTGTTGTCATTATATATTTATTAACCTATTCGCTGCAAGTTCATTCGATGCAACACTAAGTCTTAATCTTTTAATCTTCTTTCTAATTATATCACTTACTTCACACAAGCAAATCTTTCCTTTATTTGTTCTTATAGCACATTTAGTATTAAGTAAACTATCCATTCCTGCCTCATCAATATCTTTTAATTCTAATAAATTAAATACTAAATACTTAATCTTATGCTTTAAAACTATTGGTACAATATAATTGTTTATCTTATAAGTAGCCTTTCTATTTAATACTCCATTTAATCTTACATATAGAATTCCTTTCTCATATTCCATATCAACTTTTAACATATTTATCACCTGCTACTTAAATATAGAACATTTTTTAAACTTTTTAAACACATTCGACAAAACATATCAAAACATATCAAATAATTTAAAAGCATATATTTTAAAGTATAAAAAATGATAACTTTATTTTAAGCTATCACATATTTAAAACTATTTAACAAATGGTATTAAACCCATAAATCTTGCATATTTAATTTGTTGTGCAATATGTCTTTGATGTTTAGCACATGCTCCAGTCATACGTCTAGGCATAATCTTTCCTTTATCATTAATATATTTATTAATAATCATAACATCTTTATAATCGACACTTTTTCCCGCACACATTTGACAAATTTTCTTTTTCTTGCGATAAAATTCTGCCATTATTATCCCTCCTTTTTAAAATGGTAAATCATCATCAGTTAAAGTAATTTCTTCACCAAAATCTTTAAATGGGTCCAGAGATATATCAGTAGTTGGTGTATTATTTAAATTATTATCAATAGTAGTATCACTAGGAGTATTTTCTTGATAATTATTTATAGCCTCATAATTAGGAACACTTTCTTGGTAACTATTTATAGGCTGATAATTAGGTTGATAGTTTTGATAATTATTATTAACAGGAGCAGAATAACTATTTCCACCCATATCACCAGAATTAAAGTTCCCTTGATTATCAGACTTAGAACCTAAGAAAGTAATACTATCACATAAAACTTCTGTTACATATCTTCTTGTTCCATCTTGAGCTTGATAATTTCTTGTTTGTATTCTACCCTCAACCGCAATTTGACTTCCCTTATGACAATATCTAGCTAAATTCTCTGCTTGTTTTCTCCAAACAACACAATTAATAAAATCAGTCTCTGGATTTCCTCCATTTTGTGAATTAAAAGGTCTTGAAATAGCAATAGTAAAAGTTGCTACACTTAAATTAGTAGGTGTTGTCCTAAGTTCTGGGTCTCTTGCTAATCTCCCAATTAAAATTACTTTATTCATAATGGTTACTCCTCATCTAGTTTAATAATTAAATGTCTTAATATAACTTCCGAAAGTTGAGCTTTACGGTCAAATTCACTAATTGTCTCTGGAGTAGTTTCTACTTTTAAAACACAGTAAAATCCATTTAATTCTTTTTTAATTGGATATGCTAATTTTCTTTCGCCCATTTCTTTCGCTTCAACAACTTTACCAGCACCATCTGTAATAATCTTTTTCATACTTTCAATAGTACTCTTAATCTTATCTGTACCAATAGTTGTTTTAACAATGAACATAATTTCATATTTACTCATAATTTTCCACCTCCTCATGGTCTATAAGGCTTACCTCTATGTGTAAGCAAGGAGTAATTCAATACTCGCTTTATATTATAACCTAAAACAAATCATTTGTAAATAATAAATTTACTCTAAATTATATGTATTTAAAGTATGAAAAAAGCTCTATTAGAGCTTAATCAATATTAATTATTTTTTTAGATATATTCTCATTCTTTTTAGGAGCAATAACTTTTAAAGTACCATCTTTAAATTCTGCTTTAATAGCTTCTTCGTCTATTTCTCCAAGATAGAAAGAACGTGATAGTTTTCCATAAAATCTTTCTCTTCTAATATATTTTTTATCGTCTTTCTCTTCTTTTTCGTCATTTCTCTCAGCACTTATAGTAAGTGTTCCTTTATTATATTCGATATTAATATCATCTTTTGTAAATCCAGGCATATCAAGTTCCAAATTATATGCCCCATTTACTTCATAAATATCGCACTTCATTTTTGTCGTTTCACTTTCTAAAAAGCTATCGAACATATCATCTAAAAACATTTTTCTTGGTAACATTACCAATCATCTTCCTTTCATGATTTAATTATAGCACTATCATTAGCACTTGTAAATAGTAAGTGCTAATTTTTTATAATTTTTTCAAAAGGTTCTGTTTTACTTTATGACTGATAGATGATAAAAACAGGTTATTTCAACAAAATTAAACACAATTGAGATTTCATATAATAGCAAATTTATGTCTAATATTTCTTTATCAGTAATTATGTTTAACACAACTTTTCAAAAAAAATTTAAAGCTCTAAACTTTAAATATTTTTATTAATTAATTTCTTTATCTCTTTTGCTTTAGAATATACCATAACTAAATTACATAATTCCAAAATACTAGAAAAAATTATAAATAGTCCTGATACTTCTACAATATCCATCGCTGCCATAGGATTAATAATCATTACTATTCCAAGTATTAATAATAATATACTTATAACTATAATTAATAACCATCCATCAAAACCATATTTTTTTAATTTTAATGCCTCGATAGCTTTAAATATAGCTCTCACACTTAAATATAAACCTAACCCTAAAGTTATTATTTTAACTATTTTAAGTGGATTAAAAATAGTAAATAAACCTATAATTATTGCAAGTATTCCTAAAATTAAATTTAATGAAAATAATGGCATATCTCTTCTCATTAGAAATTCATAAATATCAAATATTCCAAAAACCATTACATATATACCAATCAAAACCCCAATAACATTTAATGAAAAAGTAGATTTTAAAAATAAAACTAGTCCCATAACTAAAAATAATAAATTAAGTGCAATATTCCCCATAATTATTTTACTAAAATCTAAACTAATCTTATCTAAAAAGCTTTTTTCTTTTACTTTAGTCATATTCATTCCTCCTATTAACATTATACTATATTTTTAAAACTAGTCAATAATTTAACCATGTATTAGTTTGACTATTCTTAAATTTTATGCTAAAATAAACCCTACTTAGAAGGGAGAAATCTTATGCACATAAAAGAATTAACTCTGGCAGAATTTGATACATTTGCTAAAAATCATATTTTATCGTCTTATTATCAAAGTTCTAGTTATGCCCTAGTCATGGCCGAGAATAATTATGAATATGACCTTCTAGGCTATATTGACGAACTTGGTATTCTAAAAGCAGTCGCCTTAATATTAATAAAAAAAATAAATATCCATCATAAATATGGTTATTCTCCCAAAGGCTTTTTAATTGATTACTTTGATTATGAACTATTAAAAAGTTTTACTAATGATATTAAAAAATACTATTCTAAAAAGTTAGACTTTATTAAAATTAACCCTGAAATAGCTATCGGTGAAATTAACCCCTATTCTAAAATAACTAACTATAATAGTAATATCTCTCTAAGAGATTATTTAAAAGATATAGGCTATACTAAATTAAAAGATAACTTATATTTTGAATCTAAAATACCCCGCTTTAATGCTTTTATCAATTTAAAAGAATATAAATTTGAAAATCTATCTAAAAACACTAAAAATAAAATTAGAAAGTCATTAAAAAAAGGTTTAATATTTGAAAAAGTAGATAAAGATAAAATGGACATATTTTTTGAATTTATCAAACATAAAAAAAATATCAATGAATATTATTATAAAAATTATTATAATATTTTTGAAAAAACAAATTCTTGTGATTTATTCTTAGTTAAAATAGATTATGAAAAATATTTATTAAATAGTCAAAACTTATATAACAAAGAACAAGAAAAAAATAATATTTTATCTGAAAAATTAATTGCAAATTCCAGTACTTTAAATATCAATCAAAAAATGGCCAGTGACCGTAATTTACTATCTTACCGTAATGATATAGAAATTGCTTCTCATAGCATAAAAGATAAAAAAGAAGAATATATCGCTGGAGCATTCATAATTAAACATAATAATCGCGCTAATATTGTCATAAGTGGTATAGACCCTAAATATAAGAGTTTTAATGCTAATTATTTTCTTCACTATAACTTAATTGAATACTATAAAAAAGACTTTAAATTTTTAGACTTAAATGGCTTTACAGGAGACTTTAGTAATGATAATCCTTTTCTTGGCCTAAATAAATTTAAAATCGGATTTAACCCCCATATATATGAATTTATTGGTGAATATGATTTAATAATTAATGAAAAAAAATATAACTCCTTAATAAGAAAAGGACTATTAGCTAAAGAATTTAACAAATAATTTGCCATATCAATAAAACATAAATAAATGTTTTATTTTTATTTCGCAAAAAAGAAAAAAATTGATTTTTGCGAAATATAATAGTATAATACTAATAAAGGAGAATAATTTATGAAAATAATTGAAAGAAAATACTTACAAGACATGATAGATGTCATGAAAACACCAGATATTAAAGTTATTACAGGAGTAAGAAGAAGTGGAAAATCAGAATTACTTAATATGTTTATAAAATATGTTGAAGATTATGACAATAATGCCAATATTATCTATATAGACTATAATCTTGATAAATATGATAATTTAAAACAATATAAAGAATTAATAAATTTTGTTTCTAAAAAATATATTCCAGATAAAAATAATTATATTATGATAGACGAAGTTCAAATGTGCACTGACTTTGAAAAAGCTATAAACAATTTTCATGCTGAAAAAAAATATGATATTTACATAACAGGTTCTAATGCTTTCCTCTTATCTAGTGACTTAGCAACTTTATTTAGAGGTAGAACTTATAGTATTGAAATATACCCCTTTTCTTATAAAGAATTTCTTCAATATTATGACTTAAAAAACACAGACGAAAATTTTAACAGATATGTTTTAGAAGGAGGTTTTTCAGGCTCTTACTTATATAAAGATATAAATAAAAAATATAACTATATAGCAAGTGTCTATAAAACCATGATTATAAGAGATATAGTTGAAAGAAATAAAATTAAAAACATACCTTTATTAGATAGTATAAGCGATTTTTTAATAGATAACATTGCAAGAATTACTTCATATAGAAATATTACCGATACTTTAAATAATAATAAAGCTAACATTAATGATAAAACAGTAGGCACATATATTAAATACTTATGTGAAGCATTTGCATTTTACAAAATAAGAAGATATGATATACAGGGAAAAAAATATCTATCTACACAAGATAAATATTATTTATCTGACCATGCTATAAAATATGCCATAAATGGGACAAAAAATGCAAACTATGGAAATATATATGAAAATATAGTAGCAATGGAATTAATACGTCGGGGTTATGAAATATATATAGGAATTTTATATGAAAAAGAAATCGACTTCGTAGCTATGAAAAGAGACGAAAAAATTTATATTCAAGTATCAGACGACATAGGAAACGACTTTGATAACCCAACATTTAAAAGAGAAGTAAATTCTTTACTTAAAATAAAAGATGCTTACCCTAAAATATTAATTGCTAGAACTAAACATGACACATACCAATATGAAGGAATAAAAATAATTGATATAGCAAATTGGTTAATTGAAAACTAAAAAGAGAGTGACTATCACGGTTCTTCCGATAGTTTGTTTAAAACCAATAAAAGATGAGTTAAATTAACTTTTCTTTTTTGTATTAAGAATATCTT
>CANQTE010000082.1 GCA_947626695.1 uncultured Bacilli bacterium
ATTCTTTTTTCTAATTATAGAGTACCATATTATGAATGATTTTTCTATAGTTTCAATTTAACTAGCACAACACGTTACTTACTAAAAATATAAGAATAATTAAAGTGATTTTTAAACTTTTTTTCATAATATTTATTTATTATCCTCTTTTTGAAATATTAAAGATAGCTTTTCAATATCACCAGTTCCTCTTGTTTCATTGGGAACATATCCTAAGTAGTCCCAACCTTCTTTAAGCATTTTTTCGATAGTTTCATTAATATTTGGAAATATATATTTACTCCCTTTAAAGCCTCCCCAGCCATCAAGTTCAGATTTAATTTCAATAAATTTTATTTGTTTCATATTAAATAGGACCTTTCTAATTTTTATTAATTCTAATTTTAACATGTAACTATTAAATTTACAATGTTATTATATCTTGAGTTTCCGTATTTTTTAAAATTTTAGACATATTTTGATGATTTTTAGTTTACATGTAAAGCGATTTTGAATTTTATTCAAAATTATTTCATCTAAAAACACAATTAATTTTTTTATTAATTTTTAATATTTTTATTTACACTTTATTTTTGTCTATAACTGTAAACTTAATTGAGTACCTAATACTTCATTGTTCATCTTCTTTTTTGACTCTTTAAAAAATTCTTTTATTCCAACTACCGCTCGTGATAACATTGTATGTATTCCTTTTGAAAATTGGGTTATCCATACTCCTACTTTTTGCTGTAGTGATTTACTTTCCTCTATTATTTTTATACTCAATAATTTGTTATCCATATTTTCTATTAAACCTATTATATGGCCTATTACTAAATTAAATATATAGGTTAAATTATTTATTGCTTTTAAATTTCTTACTCGCAAATTCTCATAATTATATTCATTTTTTATTGATCTATGATATGTTTCTATTCTCCATCTATACATATTGACATTTTTTTAGAAAAATTTACACTTTCCCGTTTCATTTCGTTTGTTATTGTAGTAAAATAATTCATGTAAAACACCTCCATTAATTTGTTTTCGAT
This sequence comes from uncultured Bacilli bacterium, assembly GCA_947626695.1. Lineage (GTDB taxonomy): Bacteria > Bacillota_I > Bacilli_A > RF39 > UBA660 > Caccenecus. The sequence goes on from CANQTE010000082.1 coordinate 1,032, forward strand.
AAATTATTTTTGGTTATTTTAATTTTACCAAATAATGAAGGGTTTTACACCTATTTTAAGTAAAAAAGTTAGAATAAATTATCAACATTTTTTCTAACTTTTTCTTTTCTATTATTTTTTACGGAAACTCAAATTCAAATATGTTTTCGCATATATTCAATAGTATTAAATAAAATACTTATTTTATACAATTTAGTAATATTATTTTCAAAATCTAAATTATATTTTTCTTTTAATCTTTTTAATTCTTTTTTAGTATCTTTTAAAATATGATTTTCTTCATAAATTATATCATCTAAACTTAATTGTCTTATTTCATAATTAGTTAAATTATATACTCCTATTCCTATTAGTCTTACCTTTTTTAACTCTTCTTGTTCTAAAAGACTTATTCCTGATTTTGCTATTTCTATCGCATATTTACAGGAGTTTACAAGTCTTGATCTTGTTATTGTTTTCATATCATTATAAGTAATCTTAAGAGTTACACCTTTACCATAAAGACCTAACTCTTTTACTTTACTTGCAACAGATATAGAAAGAACAAATAAAACATCTTTTAATAATTCATAATCACTGACATCTTTTTGAAAAGTTATTTCTCGGCTCACTTGTTGCACATTTTTAGGGTCATATTCTTTTAATTCTCGCTCATCAATACCAAAAGATAAGTTAACAATAAACTCTCCTCTTTTCCCTAAAAGCTTTATTACTTTTTCTTTATTTTCTTCAATATCACGTATTTTATAAATTCCATTATTATTAAGTTTTTCTTTTGTTTTTTTACCTACTGTATATAAAGCATCTACATCACGGTCAATTACTAAATTTACAAAATCTTTAGGTGTTAATATTTCATAATAACCATTTGGCTTTTTCTCTTCGCTTGCAGTTTTCGCAGCAATTTTAGAATAAGCAACCCCAACAGAACAAGTAAGCCCTATTTCTTCTTTAATTCTTCTTTTAATAGTTAGAGCAATAGTTCTAGCCCCATTTATATCTTTTGCTTTTTTAGTAACATCAAGATAAGCTTCATCTAGGGCAATAGCTTCTTTTGTTGTTGCATAACAATCCCATATTTTATGTATTTTTTCTGATACACTTTTATATTTTTCAAAATTTGGGTGCATATAAATACCTTTAGGACATAATTTATAAGCATCTTTAATATTCATTGCCGAATGAATACCAAACTTTCTTGCTTCATAACTACAAGTAGATACAACTCCTCGCTCATGAGGAAGAGAGCCAATTATTACTGGTTTTCCTCTTAATTTAGGATTATCTCTTACTTCTACAGAAGCAAAAAAAGCGTCCATATCAACATGTATAATTATCTTTCCTTGCATAAACTACTACCAAGAAATTAATTTTTCTTTTTCTTCTTGACCTTTGCTTTTTTAGTATTACTTTTCTTTTTTGGTGGTCTTTTTGTTCTATTTGCTTTTCTAGATTTATTATTACTTTTTTTAGATGAATTATTTGTTTTTTTAAGCTTATTAGAAGTTTTTACTTTTGATTTGTTATTTGCCTTTTTGTTTTCACTCTTATTTTTATTTTCTTTAGGACTATTTCCTTTTATTTTTTGCTTTCTTTCTTCTACTTCTTTAATATTTTTATACTTTTTACTATCAGATTTATCTTCTTTTTCTTGGGTTTCAGGAATATTTACTTCTTTATTTTCTAAATTATCAGTAATATTTTCTTTCTTTACTTCTTCCATAAATAATGTTTTAATTAAAGGATTAATTGTGTCTTTCTTTTTACTTTCTTTACTTATCTCTTTTTTAATTTCTTTTGTTTTTTCTTTCTCTTTATTTTTATTCTTATTTTCTTTTTCTTTCTTAGTCTCTTTTTCTTCTTTTACTTCTTCTATTTTTACTTCATTTTCTTCACTTAAAGCTAAAGTTTCTTTGACATTTTTATTTTTTAATGAAAGAACAGATTTATGAATTTTTAATACAATTAAAGTAATTAATAAACAACCTAAAGTTACAAAATAAGCCATGATTAATGCGATAAAAAATATATCTATTGTATCAAACTTTTCCATATTATCCTCGTCCTTTCATTATTTAAATTTACTCTATACTTGGAGTATAAGATGCAACCTCTAATTTATTATTATTTTTAACTAAATATATTACCCCTTCTTTATCATAACCTAAATCTTTATCATAAGTATATTTCATAGTTATTTTATAAGCTTCTTTTGTTTCTTCATTTAATTTAAATTCTGTTTTTTCTGTATCTATTATATCTACACTCGTAATTTCTGGAAGAACTTGTTTTCTATCATTATATGTATTATCAATAATATTATTATAAATTGTATCCATAGCTTTATAAGCAAATTCTTCTTTTTTATTTTCTACTACATATTCTAAACTACCAACATCATATTTATTTACTTTATTATTTAAAGTATAAAAGTCTATTACAAATAATTTAGCTAAACTTTTCGCATAACTTTCATAATCAATTTCCCTTTCTTTTAAAATATCTTTTAAATTACTAAATTCATCACGCATATATCTTGTATCTCTATTATCTAATGTATAACCATATTCTTTTATATTTTCATCAACACTTGTTATATTTATTTCACTTTTTTTCTTATCACTATTTCCTAAAAATATTTTTGATACTCCAACACAAATTGTAAATATAATAAGCACAGCAATTAAAACAAGTCCAACTTTATATTTTCTTCTCATTCACTTATCCCACTTTCCTTTATATTCTTTACTTTTTCTCCCTCTAATTTTATTAAATCATGAACTATCATAGCATTTGATACCTCAAGAATATCTTCTGTCTTAGTAACTAAATTTGATATATAATCACTTGTTAATTCTGCTCCCTCTTTAAGTATTTTCGATTGCCCCTTAGAATTATTATAATAAATTAAATTAGTTACAAAATTACCATTTGGGAAAACTACATAATTATCATTTTTAATATTAAATATATCATGTCCAAAAGCAAAATCATTATGTACTCCAAGCATATTACCAAGTGTTGGCATAATATCATACATTCCCATAACGTACTTTACTTCTCCCTTTAATTTATTTCTTAACTTAGTATTTTTAGTCCAAAATATTAAAGGTGTTTTTTTATTTAATTCATGGTCATATGAATCATATTCTTGATACGTTGGGTCATCTTCCGTCTTTAAATCTCCTGTTTTGGGGTCATAATTATAGAAATAATTTTTTTGTTTTTGGGATAATTTAACATCATGGTCACCATATAAAACAAATAAAGTTTTATTAAAATAATCAGAATTATTTACATATTCAAAAAACTCTCCTAAAGCCGCATCTGCATAATGGGCACTTGTTATATAATTTGCAACAGCTTTTTTATAACTCTCTTTACTTGTTCTTAAATAATCTGTTGTAACTTCACTACAAACATTATACTCATCACACTCTTCAAAAGTTGTTGACATATCATATTCCCCATATTTAGATAAAAATGTAAATGGTGAGTGATTAGAAAGTGTTATAATAGTTCCCATATAATTCTTATGATTTTTTTCTATATCTTCTAAAATAGGAATACTTTCTTTAAAAAATAATTTATCACTAATACCTAAATTTATATATTCTAAATTATTAGGGTCATCTTTATCTTTATTATACTCAAAATAACTTTCAAAATACATATCATCATAACCTAACTTAGGGTGCATTTTCTTTCTATTCCACATTGATTCATGATTACCATGCATACTAAATGTATAATAATCTTTCTCTTTTAATAGTTTAGGTAAACTTATATAATCACGGTCATAATAAGTCGTAAAGACGGCCCCACTTTGGGCAGGCATTAAACTTGTTAGTAAAGTAAACTCTGTATCACTTGATGTTCCTATATTTACTTGAGGAAAAAAGTTAGAGAAAAACATACCTTCACTAGCTAGCTTTTTTATATTAGGAACAGCTTCTACCCCATTAAATTCTACGTCCATCAAAAATGTTTCCATACCCTCCATATGAATAAAAACAACATTATACCCATTTAATATATTAGTATATTTATTAGTTCCATTATATTTATCTATATCTTCACTTGTAAAATATTGAGTAAATTTCTGAACTGATTTTTCATAACCAAATAAACTATTTATTTTAGGTGTTAATGTTTGAATTATATCATTACACTGATATAAAACAAGCCCAAATCGTTTTACAACAAGACTTCTATCCCATTGTTTAGCAAGACGAGAATAATCTGTACCACTTGAAGTAACAAAAGTATAAGCAAGAAAAATACAACCCACTAATAAAGTAGTAGTCCACATCTTTTTACCCTTTTCAACAATACTTATAAAACTATAATATGCTGTTCTTAATAATTTTTTATGAATAAAATAAAATATAAAAGGAAAAATTATATAGATTAAATCAACAACTCTTAATTTTTCAAATACCGAACCCATAACAGTTTCTGTTTGTCCAACTGTTGATAATTCCCCTAAAGAGGCAAATGAAAAATAAAAAGTATAATATATCGAGTTAATCATTTCCATTACTGTAAAGACACATATTAAAATTAAAAAATATAAATATTGCTTTTTAGGTTTAACTAAATAGCCAAAAGAACCAATTATAACAACTAAAGCTAAATCAGATATAAAGGCCTCAAAACTTCTAACATTATTAACAGTAAAGTTTCTTATGAGTAAAAGTCCTATCATGGAAATTATAACATAAGAAAGAAATAACCTGTTAGTAGCTACGTATTCAATGATATTTTTTCTTATTTTACGAAAATTAATTTTTATTTTTTCTTTCATAGACAACCTTCCTACAACTCAATTATATAATATAAATAAAAATTTTGCAATTTTTACTTGATTTTTTTTTAATATTTTGATAATATCAGTATATACGCAGATGTAGTATAATGGTTAATATGCGACCTTGCCAAGGTTGAGATGGGAGTTCGATTCTCCTCATTTGCTCCA
>CANQTE010000083.1 GCA_947626695.1 uncultured Bacilli bacterium
AAATATTGTGAAATCTATCTTATAAATATAGCAATTTTTGTTAATATGTGTTATATTTTATGATAGAAGGGTAGTTATAGTATGAGAAAAAAATTTTTGTTTCTATTAACTTTATTTTTACTCGGGATAAAAAGTGTTTGGGCAGAAGATTTATCATTATCTATTAATAATGAAGATATTTCTAACACATATAATATAGTTACTAATAATACTAATTTTTTGCTTCCTAAATATTCAATTAAAGATACATATAATTTAGGTGTTAGGCAACAAGAGTCTGATGCTTGTTGGGCTTATGGAACACTTGCTTCAGTGGAGTCTAATATGATTAAAAATGGTGTAGATAACAAATATTTAAGTGTTGCTCATTTAGAGTTTGCTACTCAAAATAGTTTATATGTACCAGGTTTTATTAATTTTAACAGAACTTTTAATAAAGGGGGATACATTGAAAATACTAATGCTTATATATTAAATAATTGGGGACCTATATATGAAGATGATATGCCTAAAAGTTTAATAAAAAATGTTATTAATAAGGAATTAATTTTAACAGAAGATATGGTTAAAAATAGAAAGCCTGTTGTAGATATAGATAATATTATAAGAATTAGAAATGAACAGGGTGTATGTGATAGTAATACTATTATGACAATAAAAAAATATATTTCTACTTATGGAGGTATGGCTGCGACTGTTTATTTTGAAGATTTAGTTAGTGATTATGAATTAAGTTTAGCAAGTAATAACAAATATAATTTAAAACATAAATATTTAAATGGTCCATATTATTATTATGATGGTTCTTCTTATGTAGATGACAGTAATAGAAATATAGCTAAAAATAAAACTCAAAATCATATGGTAGAGATTATTGGGTGGGACGATACAATCCCGGCGAGTAATTTTAGTACTAAGCCTTCAAGAGATGGGGCATGGATAGTTAAAAATTCTTATGGTGAATCTAAATATTTAGTAGATAATAGAGATATTAATATGGGAGATAATGGTTATTATTATATTTCTTATGATGATATTAATATATGTGGTAATTTAGTAGGTTATTATGGAGTAAATAAAAGTGTTTCAGATTATGCTTATTATTATGATGATTTAGGATACAATTCAACAGTTAATAGTAATAATAATGAGATATATACGGCAAATATATTTACTAAGAAGTCTTTAGGAACAGAAAGGCTAGATAAAGTTACATTTGGAGTTTTAAGTGCCGGCTATAAATATACTATATATTATGCACCAAATGGAGCTTTAAAGAATTATATAGAATTAGGTAGTGGAATAACAGAACATAAAGGGTATATAAGTTATAATTTAAAAGAAAACTTATATGTATCAGATACTTTTTCTATAATAGTTAAATTTGAGGGAAATAATGTAGAGCTTCCGATTGCAATAGATAATAAAGATATGTTAGATAAAATGTATAATAATTATAGAGTTACTAAAGGAGTATCATATATATCACAAGATGGAGAAGTTTGGTCTAATTTTAAAAGTGATAGTATGAATTTTCAAAATCCCATAAGAGTATATACTAGTAGAACTGATGCTTCATTTGATAGTAGTGTTGATAAAGATTTAGAATTAAATAGTAATGATAATTTAGATATAAAAGTAAATACTATAGATAATAAAGAAGAAGTAAAAGATGATATACCAAATAATCCTCAGACTGGTTTAATTAGCTTTTTTGTAGTAGGTTTATTAGTTTTTAGTTTAATTATAATAGGTAAAAAATTTAGAAGAAATAGATTATTTAAATTATAGATTATTAGCTATTTCAATAAATAATTCTAATGATAATTGTTCTCCTCTGATATTTTCATGGATATTATATTTAGATAAAACAGCATTAATTTTAGGCCAATTATAGTTAGATAAGTTATTTTTAAGAGTTTTTCTTTTCATTTTAAAGGAATCTCTAATTAGATTAAAGAAGATACTTTCATTTTTAAGGGGTATTCTTTTTTCTTTTTTAGTGAATTTTATAGTAGCACTATCAACTTTGGGGGCGGGAGTAAAATTATTTTTAGGAACAGTGAATAAATATTCAATATTAAAATAATAATTTAAATAAATAGTTAAAGAGTTATAATCTTTAGTATTTGGTTTGGCTGTAAATCTTTCGGCGACTTCTTTTTGAACTAAAAGGGTCATTTCTTTTAATTTATCATTATTAATTAAGTGTTTAATAATAGGAGTTGTTATATAATAGGGAATATTTGCAATAACATAAAGATTTTGATAATTAAAAGGAATATCTTCTAAATTAGATTTTAAGAAATCTTGATATATTATTTTAGTTTTAGAGTTTTCATAAATAGATAATAAATCTTTAAAACGAGTATCTATTTCATAACAGATAAGATAAGCATTTTTTTGAGTTAAATATTTAGTTAAAGCACCTTTTCCTGGGCCTATTTCAATTATTAAATCATTTTCACTCGTAGTTATAGAGTTTGCAATATCTTTTAATATTTGTTCATTATTTAAGAAGTTTTGACCTAAACTTTTTTTAGCTTTTATATTCATGTTTCCTCCTTTTAAAAAAGTGGGTTATTTTTCCCACCCAATTCTTAAGACATCATAAGTTATAGAACTACGACCAATATATTTTAAAGCATAATCTTCACTGGGAGCTAAAAGGTCAATACTATTTCCGAGTACTCCACGGTCTAAGACAATTGCTATAATAGGTTCAGGGTCTATTTTTTTATTAGTAAATTTTATAATACTACCACATGGTAAATTATTACTTGAAGCAACTATTCTTACAGTACCATATGTTTTATCATCATATGTAGTTCGACCATTACTTAAATCTAAATTTGACATACATGCAAGACGACCTGTACATTTAGGACAAAAAGCACCATAGCCAGTTAAATCACCTGTGTAACTATCAAGAGAACCCCAAAGATATGTTTGTAATGCTTCTTCATTAGCTTTTTTTTCTTCTTCTTTATTAATAAAGATAGCCATAGTAGATAAATCTATACTTTTATTAAAGTTTTCATTAGTACTTAGAGCTTCACTTTTAGTAGAAGATGTTTTAATACAAAATATAGAAATGATTATAATACTAAGTTTAATTATATTACGAATGTAAGATAATTTTTTCTTCATTTTTTCACCTCAATTGGTTGTATTTATTTTATCATATATTAGATTAAATGTCAAAAATACGTTTAATGTTTTCATTGGTAATTTTTGATAAGTCATTAGTATTTATATTTTTTAAATTTGCAACAAACTCAGCGATATATTTTATATTTGCAGGTTCATTAGTTGTACCACGAAGGGGTGTTGGAGTAAGATAAGGGCTATCAGTTTCTAGTAGAATACTAGATAGAGGTAACTCTTTAATTACGTCTTTAATTTTTGCATTTTTAAAAGTTATAACACCATTTATTCCAAAAGAAAATCCCATTTTAAGATATATTTTAGCAGTTTCTAATGAGCCTGAAAAAGAATGAATAACGCCTGTTACTTTATATTTTTTTAAAATATTTATAGTGTCCAAAGTTGCTTCACGACTATGAATTATGACAGGCATATTATATTCTTCGGCTATTTTTAATTGTTCTTCAAAGAGTTTTATTTGTTTTTCTTTATTAACATTTTCATAATGATAATCAAGGCCAATTTCACCAATAGCAATAATTTTATTATTATTTAGATTATTTTTAATAAATGTTAAATCTTCTAATTTATAACTATCTACATTTTCTGGGTGTATTCCTAGAGCACCATACATATTGGGGTATTTAGATATTAAATTTAAAACTTCGATGTTAGATTTATTATCACAGCCATTGTTGATAACTCGAGAGATATTAACATTTAAAGCATTATTAATTATTTTATCTATATCTTCGTAATATTCTTTATATATATGACAATGAGTATCTGTAAACATATAATCACCAATTTAATTATATATTTATTTATTCTTGGGGTCAATTCATTTAAGAGTAAAATTTTAGTAAATTAGGGTGTAAATAATTGGTTTTTTAATTAATGTTTGATAAAATGTTTATAGGAGGCATTATGAAAATATTTATAGGTTGTGACCATAGAGGGTTAGATTTAAAAAAGAAATTAATTAAATACTTAAAAGAAAATAATCTTGATATAGAAGATATAGGACTTCAGAATAGTCCAACAGATGATTATCCTGAGTTTGCATTTAAGTTAGGAGAAATGGTAAGTAATACTGATGGTAGTTTAGGTATATTAATATGTGGTTCTGGAGTTGGTATGAGTATTGCGGCGAATAAAGTTAAGGGTATTAGATGTGTGAGGGCTGTAAGTGTTGATGATGCATTTAAGGGTAAAAATCATAATGGGTGTAATGTTATTGCAATAGGTAGTGAAGTTACAACTGATATTAATTTAGTTAAAGAAATAATAGATACATTTATTACTACTAAGACGGCAAATGAAGAAAGACATATAAAAAGAGTAAATACGATAAGACAATATGAGAGTGAACATTAATGGGGATTAAAGTTTATTTATATGTGTTTTTTTCTTTAATGAGTATATTTATATTTAATGGAGTTAATTTTGGACCTATAATGAAAAAGGGAAGAGTGATAGAAGCAAGATTACTCGTGTTAAGTCTTAGTTTTGCTCTTTCTTATTTATTAACTAATTTTGTAATGGATTTTGTGTCTTAAAAAATGGTTATTTTATATAACTGTTTTTTATATTATTTTAAATAATTGGGGTTATCTATTCTTCCTAAAAGATAATCAGCAGAAATGTTATATTTTTTACATATTGTGTATAAAAATGGTGTAGCTATAATGTTTGTTCCTCTTTCATATTCTGCTATAGTTGATTGAGTAGTATTTAAGATTTTAGCTAATTTAATTTGAGTTATGTCGTTTTCTTTTCTAAATTCTTTCAATCTTATTCCGGCTTTTTTCTTATCGAAAATATTATATGTACTATATGTTTTAATATTAGTAAATTCAAATATATAATCAATAGAAACGTTAAAATACTCACTAATACTTATTAGATATTTTAAGGGTATAATAGTTTTTTCTCTTTCAAATTCACTATAAGCAGCATTAGATATACCAATTATTTTGGAAAGTTCTGTTTGTTTAACTCCTTCATATGTTCTAATTTCTTTTAATTTGTCTCTATAAAGCATAATATCACCTGTTTATATTTTCTCATTAAAAAGCTATTATTCAAAAATAATCAAGTAATAACGATATTTATATTGACTTTTTACACTTGCTCATTTATAATTTTAGTATAAGTTAGAAATTTCTAATATTATTGATAATTAGAAAAGAGGAAGATAATTGAAAATAGAAAAGTTAAGTAAGGGAAAATATAAGAAATACATAATAATAGTATTAGTAATAAGTATAGTTGGAGTTATATTTATAAATAAAAGTAAAGCTAAGTATCGAGTAACTCAAAGTATACAAGTAGTGAGTGGTGAGGTTAATTATACCAACCCTGATTTCAGTATGTTAGGTGTAAAATTACAAAGTGCAAAAGGTAGTAGTGATTATGTTTCTGCAAGTAATAATGAAGTACCTACAAGTGGTTATAAATTAAAACCTTTAGGGAACGGTGCTACTGATTCATATTGTACTATTAATGGAACAAAAAATAATACAGGTATTAGTATTAGTTATGCAAATGGGAGTGTAACTTTTAGTGGTATTAAAGAACAGGGGACT
>CANQTE010000084.1 GCA_947626695.1 uncultured Bacilli bacterium
AATCTTATACTACCATTACCATTAAATCTTATTATTCTCCAGTAAAAGTTTCCAATTTTAACCCAGTTATTTGTTGGATTTCCTCTAAAATAATAAGTATCTCCAAAATCGTCTTTTCCTTTACAGAACAAACTTCCTGAAGATTTTACACTTGTTACTGATGGAGCATCTTCATAATTAGGACATCCATCACTTGTACTATTTACAGTATACTTTCCTAATAATTCTGTTCCTGATGTGCCATTATCTATATCTAAATAAACATAGCATTTAGTGCCCTTCCTCTTTATACCAATGTAAACCTTATTATCTTTATATTCCATTGGTATATCTTTAAGTTGTGTATCATTTCCAACGATAGTGCAATAACTTTTATCTGTATTAACTTTATAATTACCAGTTGGGACATCAGTAATACTATCGTAATTGCCATCGCTAGTATCACCTTCTGTTTTCTGTTTATAGAGCGCTAAAACATTTAAATCAGGCACTTTATAATTAACTTCTCCATTAACTATTTGTATACTCTGTGTAACTCTATACTTAGCTTTACTTCTATTTATAAATATAACTCCAAATATACTTATTACTACTAGAACTATAATACTAGTCTTAATAAATCTTCCCTTACTTAACTTTTCTAATTTCATATCAACCTTTCTTTCTAATTGAATTATCAATAATATTAGAAATTTCTAACTTATACTAAAATTATAAATGTAAAAATAATAAATGTCAATAAAAATGTAGCTATTTGCCCCGTTTATTATCATTTTATTAATTATCATGAGAAAATTATATAGGCGATAACAATGAACTTAGAAAAATTAAAATTTTTACGAGAAAGAAATAATCTTAATATTACACAAGTAGCATCTATTCTTAAAATGGACAGAAGTCAATATGGACATTATGAAAATAATCATGTTACAATTCCTTTAAAACATTTAATAAACTTATGTAATTATTTTGATGTTTCCATTGATTATATATTTGATTTAACTAATGAAGTACAATATTCTAAAATTTATAAAGAAATAGATAGAAAAAAAGCAGGTATGCGTTTAAAAAACTGGCGAAAAGAACAAAATTTAACTCAAACAAAACTTGCTACTATCTTAAATACAGTTCACCCAGTTATAGTTAACTATGAAAATGGAAAACATTTAATAGCCACTCCATTTTTATATACAATATGTAAAAAATATAATATATCTGCTGATTATCTTCTCGGTAGAATAAATAGTCCTAAATATTTAAAAAAAGAACAAAAAAATAAACAAGAATAATCACCTTATTTAATATTTCTATAAACACATTAATATGCAATTGTGTACAAGCATACTGTAATATACACATGTATACATTTCAATATAAAAGAAAACGTTTTATAATAAATGTATCAAAGGAGATAAAAAATGGAAACAACAACTATTACATTTAGAACAACAGAAGATGTAAAACAAAAATTAGATAATTTAGCATTAGAAGAAAATAGAACCCTATCAAATATGATAGAGACTATAGTGTTAAATTATCTAAAGCAAAAGTTGTGTTAAACATAATTACTGATAAAGAAATATTAGACATAAATTTGCTATTATATGAAATCTCAATTGTGTTTAATTTTGTTGAAATAACCTGTTTTTATCATCTATCAGTCATAAAGTAAAACAGAACCAAAGCAAAAAGAACAAGAGAAAAATTGATAAAAATGCTTTATAAAATGATATGCTGTGTATTAGATTTGAGGCGATAAAGTAAAATCATAATCACTAAACATCATATATATTAATTGGAAACTCTTTAGAATAAATATCGGAAATTTTTATATATGATTTTCTATTAAAAACATAATTCATTATACATAAGGCTATTCTAAAATTTCTATTGTAATAAATCACAATTTTAAATAGACCTTTTTAACACTCTATCGCCTCAAATCTAATACACAGCGAAATAATATAAAATTTGACTTTTCTAGTATTAAGAAATATAATAATACCAATAAAGATATATGTGATATTGTTGGTAATTTTTTCACTTTAATATATTTAATTTAAATAGTTTATTAAAAGATATCGATAGTTAAGTCTTATTCTATGCTATTATAAATATTATTATTTAAACGCCACTTCTCCACTAAAAAACTTACAAAAATTTATATAATTTATATTCAAAGAAAAGGAAGTGATTAAATTGAGTATTATTACAGATGTTAATAAAATTGATAAAGCTTGCATTACTTTTAAAAATGTGAATAAATCTAAAATTGATAAATTTAATAAATTAGATACTTGGCTTTATAAAGAAAGTAATATATTTAATAACGAAGTTAAACTTAATAAAAACAATTTTACAAAGCATTACCCAAAATTTAAAAGAGGGCAAATTATAAAAGTTGATTTTGGAATAAATATTGGGTCAGAATTAAGTCATACACATTTTGCAATAGTATTAAACAGTGATGATACAATTAAAAATGACAATATCACTGTTATTCCCATAACTTCTAAAATAGGTTATAAAAAAATTTATTTAGGAAAAATATTAAAAGAAGCAATGCCAAAAACACCTACATATAACCTAAATTGCTATGCGTATATTACGCAAATCAAAACAATAAGTAAAAGAAGAATATTCAATATAAATTTAAAATATATATGTAATAATGATATTTTAAATAAAATTGATAAAGAAACAATAAATTATTTAACATCTAATACCAAAAAAGTTATAACATAATAACAAAACTATTGACTAAGCTTAAAAACATGCTATAATAATAATGTAATTTTTATTACATATACTGTGTCCCTTGCGGACATATCGGAATTAGTAATCTATATTCCGAATGACTGAGCCTTTAACAGGCATATTGGGTATCAATAAGATATCCAAATTTTTTTATTCCACTAAAAAAAGCTTCAAATAAAGCCTTTAATATTTTATCTATTATTTTTATATACTAATATTTGTTCAGGTAATAAATAAATTGTTTTATTATATTCTAATATACCGTCCATATTAGTTTTAAACGCATCTTTTACTCCCTCTAAAGTATCTCCTTCCCCTGTAATATAATAGCTATACCCACTTTTAGGTATCATTAATTCTTGTCCTGGATAAATATACTCATTATCTTTTATTCCATTAATAGCCCCAAGTAACTTAGGATTTATATTATATTTCCTAGATATTTCATATATATTATCTCCCTTTTCAATAGTATAATAAGTAAAATAAGTATTTTCGCTCAACTTTATCACTCCTAGTATAAGATATGATAAAAGTCTAAAATGGTTAATTAAGATATATTATATTCGCATAATTAAAATTCCACTCAAAATATTTTAATAATAATCTCTCCCCTATAACAGGATTAAAACTATATAAAGAATCCTCTTTTATATAAAAGATATTACTATCACTTATTTTAACTATCTCTTTAATATTAGTCGTTATTAAAGTTTTTATTTTCTTATCTTTATAATTTAAATATAAATTATTATCATCTAACTTATATTCATAATTAGTATTATATGTAAATGTTTTCTTCTTATTAATTAATGATTTTAAAGTAGTTTTCTCCCATTTTCCATCACTAAGTATCTTAGGCTTAACTTTATCTAATTTCCCATTTTTAGCATTAAACTCATACATAGTATTTTCTTTAGTATCTATAAAATATAACTTATCTTTTTCATAACCTAAAATATTACTATCAAAATATATATTATTTTTTAAATTATATTTTTTTACTTTTCCTGTTTTAAATTCTATTGTATAAAAGGTATTAAAATCATAATCTTTTTCATAATCAGGTATAACTAAATAATTAGTAGTACTCCCAATTAAATTAACATTATACTTTTCTTTATTAAATAGTTCAATCTTTTTACTTTTATTAGAATTTAAATAATAAAACCCATTATAATTCCATATATAATAATTATAATCTGTATTATAAATTTCTATATCTTTATATGTAGTTATTTTTTTATCTTTAGGATAATATTTAGAACCTAACTTTTCTTTTAGATTATCATTAATATTATTAAAATGTGTAACTTTATTATTATCATAACATAATGGGTAAAAATTAAAAGTATCACCTTTAGGTATCAAACAAAAATTATCACCATCTTCAATTATTTTAATATCTTTAATAAATGTTCTATGTTGTTTATAAGAAGAATTAAATAATAAATCTAAAGTTATATCTTTATATTTAAAGTTAAAATAATAACTTTTATCTTTCTTATTAAAGTTTTCGATAATAGATACTTTATTTATATTATATTCTTTAGTATAATTTTTAGGCTTAATAAGAAATATTAAAAAAAGAAGAAAGATAATAATTATCATAGCTTGAAAGACTTTTAATTTTTTCATAGACTATTCTTCCAATCTTTGGGCATATTTTTTCTTCTCTTCCATCATAAATTCTGTTATTTCTGTTTCTATCTCGCGAAGTGAATCTTTAGCAAGATTAGTTATAACTACTACTTCTTTTACGGTATCAATAGTTACCTTACCCCATATTAAACCTTGATATACTTGCATGTCATTATATAAATCTGGTGTTATACTACTTAAAAAATAACCCCATAACACTCTTTTTTGCCCAATTAATATTCTTTTATTAGTTAAAGCAATAACCGCGGTTGATGTTAAATCATAAAATTTATCATTCTTTTGACCTGCGAAAGCATACAAAACTTTTTCTCCCGGATTTAAATGTTGTTCTACAACTTTCGCGTGTTTCTTTAATCTCCACCAAGTAACTCCACCCGGAAACTTTCTTTTATATAATGCTACATGGTCATATACTTGTCCCATTCTAATCACCACATCTTTATTTTATAATAAAATACTTTGTTTGACAATATAATATTCTATTTAACTTTAAATATTTTATCATATAACTTATACATATATTGTACAGCATTTTCTAAAAAGAAATAATGCGGAATATAAAATAATAAAAAGATTATACCTATAAAAAATGGTATTAAAAAATATAAACTTACCATTCCCATAAAGAAGAAAACTAAAGTATATATAACATAAAATAAAGTTACTAATAAATGAATTAAACGCTCATGAGCAAAATAAGTTATTTTATCTTTAAATATTTGCTTTTCTTCTTTTGTTAATTCTTCATTATTATTTAATCTAGCATCTATTTTAGTTATATATGTTTTAATATATTCACGCATAAAAGCCTCCTTTACTTATATTTATTCTTCAATATCTATATGAAGATTTAACTCCTCTTCTGTTGGTAAAGACTCTAATACATCTTTTGGCAAAAATTTAGCTATTTCATAAGAACTTACCCCAATAGGTTTATTTACATCTTTTAAAGCATATTCAACAGAAATCTTATTCTTTTCTCTACATAATATTATACCAATACTTGGATTATCTTGCTCGTCTTTTACTAAATCGTCTACCGCAGATAAATAAAAATTTACTTTCCCAATATATTCAGGTTTAAACTCAGTATTTTTTAATTCTACTACTATATAGCAATGAAGTTTTGTATGATAAAATAACAAATCAATAAAATGTGAATATTCACATTTTATAGATAAAGTGAACTTTAATGAAATGTGAACTAAAACACTAGATACCTTATAATACCTAGTGTTTTTTTATACAA
>CANQTE010000085.1 GCA_947626695.1 uncultured Bacilli bacterium
TTATTTGCCTAATTTTAGCATGAAAAAAATAACAGTAGACTTACTCTATCTGTTATTTATGGCTGAGTAGTAACAAATATTTTGTCATTATTGTCGTCTTTTATGAACATATTATTTTCTAATCTTCTTTTTATTAAATTTATTGGTGTTACATCATTTACAACGTTTATTTGAGTAACACTTTCTAACTTTTTATAGTCTGTGTTTCCTCGGTCTAGTTGAGTAGAAAATATCCTCATAATGTAATACATAGATTTATCAAAAGAATCTTCATCAAATGTAGAGTAAGCTTCTAGATTTATTATATGATTATCAAATTCTATTATGACATCACCACGAACAGAACTATCATTACTTTTAGTTTTAGTTAAGACACTTTCATATTTTACTGTTATTTTTACACTTTCTAAATATTCTTTAGTAAAGTCTGTAAAACATGATAAAAAGTAAATGAGTATATTTCTGTTATCTGGGTGGGCAAAAGCTTCTTTAAATAGTAAATCAGAGCTTAAGCTTAAGAACTTTTTTTCCTCTGTAATCATGAATTTTTCTCCTTTCTTCCTGTATAATAACATAAAGAAAGTGCAAAATTTGTCGTTCTATGGGGGAAATCGGTATTTTAAGCAAAAGAATTTAAAAAAGAGCAAGATTTTTTTTCTTACTCTTATCGGTTCTTAAACATTAAGGAGTGATAACTTAAAATTAAGTATCATTTTTTTAAAGAATGCATAATTTAGTGTTTTAAAAAAATTAAAAAGAAGTGACTAATTATTTTCATCACTCCTCAAAGTGCAAGCACCCTCTTATCACAGAAAGTTACTTCCAAGCTGGACCAACCATACTATCTTCTGATACTTCTCCAGTCCAAGCTTCAAAATAACTATTGGCAGCGCCAGATACATCACCTTCAACACGATAACTATCATCTTTTATTAAACTATTGTCATTAACCATATCTCCGTACTCTCCCCTTAAAACATCAGTTATAAAGCTACTAAAGCACGCGACTTCTTCATAATCACCTAATGAATAACATGTTAATGTATCATTAGAATAGCCTCCTAGATCATTTTGTGAACCACTAAATAATCCAGTGTTATTATTATCACTACCTATATTTTCATTGTTATATGTTTTAATTTTTTGAGCATCAGTACCAGAAATAGTAATACTTAATATTGGTTCTGCTTCAAATATTGCATTTTGAGTACTTTCTATTTCCTCTATAGTGGCACTTGCTTTTTCTGTCTCACGGTTCCAGTTTACCGATCTAGTGCCATTAGGGAATAAACTAGTTAAACTTACAGTTCTTTGAACAAACGAACTTCCAGCATCTGTATCATATATACAACCTAAACCAACACAGTCGGATATACAATCAATTCCATCACATACCTCTATATCACAAGTAGGTCCTATACAATCACTAATACAATCATCAGTACATGTAGGATCAAAATCACATACATAACCTTCTGTATTTTTAATATTAACTAAATATGTACATGAATATATGGCAGTATCATCATTAACAAAGTCTTTAAATCTATCTTCTTCTGGGTCCATAACAGGACTTGTATCATCACCAATCAAACGACCTAATTTACATCCACCTTTTTTACACTCTTCTTTATAAAATTCTCCTAAATTAGTTAAGTTAATAGAATATTTATATATTCCTCTTTCGGTAGCTAATGATACTGGTAATCCTGGTGTTCCTTCTTTATCTTGAACAGGTGTTGCATCATCATCATCTGTTACATCAGAAGTTTTAATAATTTCACCACTTGTATGTGAATTATAGAATAATAATTTAGGTTTATAATCGGCAGTTACTTTTGTAGATTCACTTACAAATCCTACAGTAGGTAAAGTTTTATCTTCAGAAGTGCAGGTCGTTCCGCCAATCGCTAAAGTACATTTAAGATTTCTAACCTTTGTATCAGTATATGAAGTCTGCGAGCTACAGTCACTTTTTTCATACCCATCATTTAGCGACCCTTCTTGGCAAAACCATCTATCAGGAGCATCTTCTTTGACATTACTATCTAATATTCTGTCACTAAACTTAGAATAATATTTATCAACATAATTTTCTTCATAATCATAATATATGATAGGCTCATAATTTAATTTACTTGACCATGAATCATCAGAACAATTTTGAAATTGCTCTTGCAAATCAATTAATATTTTAGCAAGCCGTTCATATTCTTGCTTCCAGTAATCAATTTTAGGTTGAAGAGTTTCTTTAACTTTTTCAATAGTTCCTGCTTTTCCATCATGGTCTGCAAGGTTTGCCACGCAAGTCATTCCAGTGTCAGTCTGAACCCAATCACAACAAACTGTACCACACTCAGCATTTTCTCCACCATCCTCAACACCACTATCATCAGTTTCCCAATTATATGAACCAGAATCATTTAATTGAACTTTAGAAACTGTCATTAATCCATCACTATTTTTACTTGTTTCAATTTCATATTGCGGTAATCCAGAATATTCACGAATTACACCTGTTAAGTTTGCTTCAAAAATACAACCACAACTTTCTTTAATTTGAAGATAATAGTCATCAACAGTATCAAGTTTATTATAAGTATATGTACGTTTCATATATTCATTAACCGCTTTTTCCATATCTTCAACTAATTCTTCAATATCTTTATTATATTGTACAATATCTATCGAATTTGAATAACAAGTCTTAGTTCCCTCTATTTTTGCTTTAAAAGTAAAATATCTACCAGCATTTACTTGTTTTGATGTAGGAAGATTCATCGCATAATCTTCTTTACATGATATCACACAATATTTATTTTGAGTTAAAGTGTATTTATTAACATTTGTATCATCATAAACTCCTTCAGATTCCTTGTATCCTAATTTTTCATATTCTTTACTACCGTCATCTGATTTTTGCGGGTCTATTACATCTACAAAACATAAATGCGGATTTTCAACTGCTTTAATATTAACATCAATATTTTCCCCTTCAACTATTAAAGATGCAACATCACCAGTATAATCACAACAATCAAAATGGTCAAATTCTGTTCCACATATATCTATTTTACATTGATCATCATATTTGCCACATGCTTCTTGGTTATTATCCTCTTCACATTGTTTTTTCCATGATTCACAAGTTTCTGGGTCAAAGCATTCTGGAGTATTATAATAATCTATACAAGCATGAGATGCCTTATTATAGTCACATTGTGCTTTTAAAACTTTACAATTTGGGCATTCAGCATCTGCAAGTTCTTGACAAGCAGGTCCATCTTCTTCACCAGCCTCTACTTCTTCTAAACATTTAACAACTAAATCTTCGCAATCACATGCAGGAATTAGCTCAGTTTTAGCATGAAGATTTAAAGTCCCTTTTCCTTCTTCTTCGAAAGGTGTATTTGATGTTCCAATAGAAACATATCTTTGCAATTTAGCAGTTTCTCGACCATCACCATTATCGGTAGAATTGGAATTCCAAACAATACCATAATAATATGGACCAGTAGTTTGAGTAGTAGAACTTATTTTAGCATCATAATTAACTGGAATATCATATTCAATTTCGCTTTCACTACATTTTAGTACTTCCCCAGTATTACCTTCAGCAAGTGATTTTCTTCCTGCTAAATGAACAGTTATTTCAATTTCTACATCTTTTGAAAAATCAACAGAAGTAGCTTTTGTAATTAAATTTTCTCCAATTATATCATCCGTAAACTCTTCATCACCG
Organism: uncultured Bacilli bacterium; assembly: GCA_947626695.1. GTDB lineage: Bacteria > Bacillota_I > Bacilli_A > RF39 > UBA660 > Caccenecus. Next base: position 3,743 of record CANQTE010000085.1, read on the forward strand.
ACTTTAACTTTAGTTATTTTATATTCTGTTAAACCTTTATAACTTTTTGCTAATTTTAAATCTCCAATAGTTAAAGTTGCATCTTTATTATTTAAACCTTTAACAGTTACTGTATGAACTATATCACGTTCAACAATAGTATTGCCTTCATCATCAGTAGTTTCTTCTAATTCTAATGCTTTTGCCTGACCCTTAGCAGATACAGAAACTTCTGCTTTAGTACCCTTTTCATATTCCTGTTTGGCAGCGTTCATACCTGTGATAAAATATGTTTTTGCCCTATCTACTAAGGTGCCACTAAAATGTGTACTGCCCCAACTTCCCATAGTCCCTAGCCAATTAAGATCTACATATCCATCAGCTGAAACTTCAGCCACAAATTTATAATCATTATATAGTTTCGAATTATTTTCAGTTAATAAAGTATAAAGTGTTCCAAAAAGAACTGGTCTATCACTTGCGAATTTACTATTAAATAGGTTTTCATAATAATTAAAGAGAGTTACAACATATCTTAAAGCAGTAAGTTTTGCCCAATAATTTGTAGCATCATTTCCACCTTGTGTAAGAATAGTCATAATTGCAGTATCCATAACAGACCAATTAGAACCCCCTGGTATTATAAATCTTCTTGCATATAAATAACCACTCCCAGGATTAAAAATATCTAAACAATACAGAGGATTGTCATTTTGGTCTTTATACATATTAAAACCAGAGGATCCACTATTAGATGTAACACCAGTAATATATGGAACTCCTTTATCATTCGCATAAAAGGAATAAAATTGAACGGACTTAGTATTTTTAGTAGCATTAGCAACAGAATTACACCCTAAAGCATTACCTGTAACTGTTATACCATTTATAGGTCCACAATATTCTTTAGCGTATGCTTTAATATTTAAGCTAAACATTATACATAAGATAATAACTAATAAACTAGAATATTTTAATACTTTTTTCATAGAACTCTACTCCTTTGCTTTTTAATTATTATCACAGTTACAACCCCACCTATTCCAATAATACATATAGAAACAACAATAATTATTACTCTATTTTTACTTAAAAAAGCTTTAAATCCTTTTTCTTCTTCTTTCTTTTTTTCTTCTTCTTGTTCTTCTTTCTTTTTTTCTTTATATCTATTAATTCGTTCTTCTACATTTTCTAAATCAGTAAGTGGTGTATTAAGCCAAGGCTCACAAGCATAATAACCTTCTGCGCCATCACATATACCATAAGTAGTAAGATAATTAAACATTGGAGTAGTCGTATATGTTGTTGAAAGTTTTTTACTAATACATTCCGTTTTATCTGATGCATAAACAGTAACTGTATATCTATGTATTTCCGCGATATCTTCTTGACTTATAACTATTTCTCCATTATTGGAATCACTATAATTATATCTTTTAACTTCATTACCAACACTATCTTTAACTTCTATATATAAATTTTCAGTTAAATTAGTAATATAAATTTTAAAATAAGGAGTATATACAGGAGTATTATCTTCTTCTTCTATAGGAAAACCATCTGGATAGTTAAAACCAGGATCTTTAGACATATCTCTTTGAGCTATTTCAAAGCTTGCTTTAACATTCCTAGCTTCTTTAGTTAATTTAGTCTCATCTACAACAGAACACTCTGCATAGACATTAATATAATTAAATAAAAAAGTTAATATTACTAATATCATTATCTTAATATTCTTCACTTTAATCACTCACTCTACTATAAACATTATACAATAATCATTTTATATCGTCAATAT
>CANQTE010000086.1 GCA_947626695.1 uncultured Bacilli bacterium
TATGCTAAAATAAAATTGTAGGTTTTCCTACAAAAATATTTTAGCGAAAACCTACAAAAATATATTGACATTATCAAACATTTAATATAATCTTCTTTGTAAACTAAGTATTTCCTTTTTATTTAATCCTGTGCAACTTGTTATTGTCTCAATATCAATTTTTTTATTGAGCATATTTTTAGCAATTTCTTGACTTTTTTCAGCCTTGCCTTTTGCTTCGCCAAGTTTTTTACCTTTTGCCTCGCCAATCTTTTTTCCTTTTTCGATTCCAATCTCCTCTGCTCTATATTGAACACTCTCTACATATTCTTCAAATTCTACATTTTCTTCTTTGCCTAACCATTTCTTTAATCTCTTTATCATTTTAAGCATAATTTCATCATTTCCTCCTATCTTTTCTAATTCTTCTATAGTTTCTGCTCTTAATAATTGCAGCCATTTCTCAAATCTTTTATTACCTTTAAGCTTTTTATCTACTCTTATTAGGTACATATCTAAATCACCATCGTCAACATATTTATTATTATCTGTACATATAAAACTGTATCTGTTGACTGTTTCATTAGTCATCCTTCTAAAATTTCCTACAATAAAGTTTAAACTCATGACTTTTTTAACTTTACTATAATCATTTTCCCCTTCTTTCATTTGTTCAACATTTAATTTGCACTCATACACTAAGCTCTTTTTATAATCACTTTTAGTAAAACGATTTTTGTATACTTCTATAGATAATATCATACCATTAGCGAGCACAACTTTTAAATCACCAAGATAAGCTTTAACTTTTACTTTATTTGGAAGCATATATACTTGAGGAGTAATATCACATATAGATGCTGAGTAATTTAAATTTAAATACTCGAAAAAAGAATTCACAAAATCAAATAAAACCTCTTTATCAGAAAATACTTGTTTAAATGTAATATCGCTCATGAGAGTTTTAAACATATCAATTACCCCCTAAAAACAATATAACATAAAAGCTAAAATTAGACAAGAAAAAGTGTTCGACACCGTTCGACAAAACCTGCAAATTAACCTTTAAAAAAAGAAATTTAACCCCAAAATATACTCTAATAGTATATTAAAATTATAAGCTATTATTTATTTTTTGGTCAAGTACTAAACTATTTAAATTTATAATTTTTTAATTTCCAAATTATATATCATTTTATTACATTTATAAGCCAAAGAACAAAAAGCAAAATTCAATAAATTAACATTTATTTTCATTTTACTTTGATAAGCATCACAACTTATCTTTCCTGCTTCTTAGGATTTCACTCCTCCACAGGCCATATTTCCGACAGTCGCTGCCGTACTTTTTTCTTTATTTTATTTTTTAATTATTTTATATTTAATTTTGATATATCTTTTTATAGTAACTAATTAACCCTTCATACATTATATTTAAACTAGCATTTAAATCTCTTTCAATTTCTATTCCACATTTTGGACATTTATATTCTCTTATTCTTATATCTTTCATTTCTTCATTTTTATTTCCACATCGATTACATATTTGACTACTAGCATAATATCTATTTACTTGAATAATTTTTTTATTTAACCATGCACACTTATATTTTAATCTTCTTATTATGTCACTCATCGTGGAATTAAGTATATTTTTTCTTAAATTTTTATTTGACTTTTCTATCATTTTGTTTATATTAAGATTTTCTGTTACTATCATATCATTATCTTTTATTATTTTACTTACTATTTCTTCATTTATTTTTCTTCTAGCATTTTGTAATTTTCGATAAACTTCTTGTAATTTATTTTTATATTTATGATAATTTTTACTCCCCTTTATTTTTCTTGTTAAACCTTTTTGTAAACCTTTTATTTTTCTTTCATATTTTTTTAAATAATTAGGATTACCATAGCTTATTCCATCACTTGTTGTTATTAAACTTTTTACTCCCATATCTATTCCTACAATAGAAGATGTTTTTGCCTCAACTAAAGGTATATTTTCTTCTACGCATACTGATACATAATATTTACTTCCAATATGTTTTATCGTAGCATTTAATATTCTGCCATTTATATATTCTAAATTCCTATAACCCCTTATTTTTACTTCTTTTAATTTAGGTAAAGTAATTGTTTTATTTTTTAAATCTATTTTAATATTTTCATATATTTTATCTTTATATATATTTTTTACATATTCTGTTCTATAACTATCTTTTATTCCCTTTTTCTTAAATTTAGGATAACCACCAAGTTTTTTATAACATTTATTAAACCCATTTTCTAAATCAAATATTGCATTTCTTAATGAAAAACTATCAACTTCTTTCAAAAACGGATAATCATTGCATAACTTAGGTATTTCCTTTATTAAATCAAATTTAGTAAATTTAGAGTTATCTTTTTTCTTACTTAACATTACATTATAAATAAATCTGGAACAACCAATAGTTTTATTTATTAATTCCTTTTGTTTTAAATTTGGATATAATCTAAATTTATAAGCACGATTAATTAACATAACAATTACCACCTTGATAATATCATTGTATCACACGAACATAGGTATTGTCAAACGTTTTTTTGCTTTTAATATTTTTTTAGATTATTTTATTTTTTCAATATCAGTTCGTTATATTGAAGCTATAAAATTTAGGTATAACTTTCTTATTAAATAAAAAAAGAGCCTACGCGGCAAATTGTACTCCAATCGTACCAGCAAAACTCTTACCAGCATTATGCATTTGATTTTTATTAGATTCATTAAATCTTACCGTAACTGTATACGTTGTTTCTTTACTTATTGTCTCTGTCGCAAGAAGTACATTTCCTGTCTTACCAGTAAGGTCTATTGTTTGTGTACCACTTATTCCTCCCCCACTTATAGTTGCCACAAGTTGAGGGGTTGTATCACTAGTATCACATCCATTTGCCCCAGTACCAGCATCTTTACATAATTTAAAACCATTACTAGTTATATTTAAACTTATTGCAACTTTCTCAGATGTACTAACACTATTACCATTAAAACTAATTTTAAACGTATTACTTGCAGACTTACCAGGATACGCATTCGAAAGATTTAAAGCAGCACTAAACCCTGTAAAAGTTACATCTGGAAGCTTGGCAGTCGATGCTGTCGCACTTGAACCTCCTCCAGTTCCTGTAACTCCAAAAGTAAAATACGCAAAAGAATAACCCACAACCATTATCATTAAACAAACAACAACCGATATAATTAAAGTCTTTTCTCCATTACCTAAACTTATTTTCATACCCATGCCTCCATAGCTTAACAATAATATAACAAATATTAAGCATTTTTTCAATATCACTTTTAATATTTCTCTTATTAAATTTTACAAAAGGTAATATTATTGTCTAATTAATTGTCTAATATAATATTTCTTAAATTTATTTTATTCATATCAAAACCTCTATATAAGTTCTAATTTTTTTTACAATATTCATTTTTTTTGCATATTCCATAAGTCTATTTAAATTTTTATCTTTTCTCTTTGCATAATTTTTTAAAGCTTCTGTAAATAATTCTGAATCTATCTTATTCTTAATAATATCACAAATAGTTCTTTCCATATTATATACTTTAATCTTCATCCCAAAAGGACTATAAATTTCTTCTACTCCTAAATCTAAAATCTCTTTTTTTGTATAATTAATACATACATCTTTTTCTTTTTGTAAAGACCCACTATAACCACTTGGGAGTGTGACATTAAACACAAGTGGTACTCTATTTACTAAATCATGTAAATATAAAGCAGTGACATTAGAAAATCTAACATTTTTACTTTTTAATTGTATCTTAAAATAAATATCTTCAATATAATTATTTAAACCATAATAGCCTCTATCTAGCCTAATTAAAATATCTTTTTTTACTAACTTAGTTAAAAAGCATCTATTAATATTATTTTTTACTACCTCTTTTGTGGTAATATAACCCTTATTTTTTTTAACTATCTCCATAATTTTATCATAATTATTCATAAGTATTTCCTTTCTAACTTAAATTTTAACATTTTTAAGTTAGAAAGTAAACAATATAAAACACTTTTCCTTTCACGATTAAATATATTATAATTTAATCGTACTTGGAAATATTAAATTAAAAAAATTGCACAATAATAAAGCAATAAATCAAATTTTCTTTCCCTTTTTATGCTTTAATTCCATTAACAACTACTACAATCTAAAACAATATATATTTTTTATAGTAAAGGAGGAAAAGAAAAAATATGGAAAGGAAAAATACAGTTTTACTCACGGTGATAGCGGTCGCTACTCTTCTTGTTGCGGTTGTAGGTGCTACTTTTGCGTACTTTACTGCCACAACGAATTCAAGTGACCAAAGTGCAGGAACTGCGGAAGTAAACACTGCTAAGATGGCAAGTATTCAATTTAATGCTTCAAAAATTGAAGGAAGCAAAAATGTTGTTTACCCTGGAACTAATAACTTTATTGGTGCTTCTATTGAGGCTACTGCTAGTGGTGGAGAAGCAGATGTTGAATACGATGTATCCTACACTTTAACTGGTAGTGTTACTGTTGACAAAGCATTTACAAAAGGTGATATCACTTGGAAATTATATAAGGTAACAACGGATGTAAGTACAGATGCTGTAACTTGCCAACCTGTAACAGATGGTGGAAACAATCAATTTACACAAACTTGTAGTTTAAATGCAGCATTAACTACACCAGTTAAATCTGGAACAATTGCTAAAGAAGATACAACTGGCGGAGAAGTAACTTACACAGGCACTATAAAAACTGGGTCACCTAAAGAGTATTTTATATTAGTATATGAATATGAAAGCACAGGAGAAGACCAAACTGAAGATGCTGGAACAAAGAAAATTACTGCTTCAATTACAAGCATTGAGGCAAGTGATTACAAACAAGCAACAGCTTAATACCAAAGTTTCAACCAAAGACTATCTAAGAAATTAGGTAGTTTTTAAATGCCCAGGAAAAATTTAAGAAAAAAGAAGCGAGAGAAAGAAATCTTTAAGAAAATCTTAAATTGTTTAAATATAAACTTAATCTTTAATATATTTAAAGATTAGAAAAATATTCGTGTTTTAAATAATTTGGAGTTTTAAGAATATAATTTTAAATTTGAAAATGGAAAACTAGAAGAAAAATTTGAAAATATATAAAAAACTTTAGAATAAAAACTCAATAAAAATATAAAAAATAAAGAAACAAGAATAAAAAGAGTTGGAAAAAGAAAATGAAAATAAAACTTAAAATATCTAATTTCTAATTTAAAAACTTAAAAGTAAAAATCAAAATTAAAGAAGTAAAAAATTAAAATTTAAACTTCAAAAATAAAATTCAAAAACAAAAATTTAAAAAATAAAATTAAGAGAAAGTGAGGAGAAGAAATATAAATTTAGCAAAAAAGAAAAACGATTTTATTTTTGCTAAATTTATATTTGTCTAGTATAAT
>CANQTE010000087.1 GCA_947626695.1 uncultured Bacilli bacterium
AAAACTATCTTATATATTAGTTTTAATCTCGACAAATACATACTTTTTATGATAAAATATAAATATAGGAAGTGGTTTTTATGTCAAGAACAACTTTTATATTAATAGGTATTTTATATTATGTATTTACCATAATAACAATTATTGTAGTTTTAAATTTCATAAATAAAAAAGAAGAGAAAAAATATAAAAATGAAATATCTACTTTAGAAAGAGATAAGAATTTAATTGTTGGAGCATCAATATTATCAGAATTAAATAAAGTTGGGGCTTTAATTAATAATGATGTTATGCAAAAAAAATATGATAATTGGTGTAATCGCTTAAAAGAGATTAAAGAAACAGAAATACCTAAAATAACTGATGGTTTAATTGAGATAGAAGAAGCATTTGAAGATAAAAATTATAAAGATTTAAAAAGTAAGATAGCATCTTTAGAGTTAGAAATTGCTTATGTTAAAACTAAATCTAATTTTTTACTTGATGAAATAAAAGAGATAACTTTAAGTGAAGAGAAAAATAGAGAGACTATTACTAAATTAAAAGCTGATTATCGAAATATTTTAGCTAAATATAACTCTAATAAAGAAGATTATAGTGAGGTTTCTAATCCTTTAGAATTACAATTTGAAAATGTTGATAAATTATTTAGTGCTTTTGAAATAGCGATGGAAAATAACGAATATACAGAAGTAGGTAAAATAGTTAAAGCTATTGGAGATACAATAGGTAATTTAAAAATGGTTATTGAAGAAGCACCATCTATTATTTTAATGGGTAAAAAGTTAATTCCTTCTAAAATAGATGAGATAACTAAAATTGCTTCTAAAATGGAAAAAGAAGGGTATAATTTAGAGTATTTAAATATTGAATATAATATCACGGCTTCTAATAAGAAAATAGAAGATATATTTAGTAGATTAAATGTTTTAAATTTAGAAGATAGTGTTTTTGAACTTAAAACTATTTTAGATTATTTTGATTCTTTATATCATAATTTTGATAAAGAAAGAGTATCAAAAAGAGTTTATGAAGATTATCAAAGAAGTATTTTAGTAAAAGTAACTAAGTTAGATAAAATAAATAATGATATATCAAGAAAAATAGAAGATTTAACATATAGTTATGAATTAAGTGAAGAAGAATTAAAAGTATTAGACGATATTATAAGTGAAACATTAAAGATTAAAGATGATTATAATAGAATTATTGAAATGCAAAGAAGGGGAAGTTTTGCTTATTCTAGACTTTCAAAAGAGATGGAATTATTAAATGTTAAGTTAAATAAAACAGAAGAGAAATTAGACCAAACATTAAGAAACTTTAGTAGTTTAAAGGAAGATGAAAAAAGAGCTAGAGAACAACTAGAAGAGATAAAGAAAATTTTAAATCAAGCTAAGAGTAATTTAAGAAGCTATAAACTTCCTGTAACACCTAAAAATTTTTATGTTGAACTTGGAGAAGCTGCCGAAGCTATTGGGGATATGATAGAGGAATTAGATAAAAGACCTATATCTATTAAAACTTTAAATACCAGAGTAGATACCGCTCGTGATTTAACTTTTAAAGTTTATAATACAACAAAAGAAGCTGTTAAAACTGCAAAAATGGCCGAGATGGCTATTCTTTATGGTAATAGATATAGAGCAGTCTATAAAGATGTTGAGGTTGGTTTAATTAAAGCTGAAAATGCTTTTTATAAAGGCAATTTTAAAAATAGTTTAGAAAATGCTATAAATGCTATAAATATTGTGGAACCAGGAATTTATAAAAGATTAATTGAGGAATATAAATGAAAAATTTAAAAGATATTTTAAAAGGAACTAATAAAGAAATAGTATATAACTATTATTTAAAGTTTGTGAGTAAGCCTCAAGAATATTCGAAAATAACAAGAGAAGAAATGTATAACTATATAATTAAAACTTTTAAAGAAAAAGAAGATTTAATTACTGATTTATGTTCTATTGAAGAAGTAAATATTTTAAAAAGATTAATTGATAATGAAAAGGTAACTAAAGAGGAAGGGTACTTAGATTATGTTTTATTAGATAATTTAAAGAATAATTTTTTAATTAATTATGAAGATAATAGCTATTATATACCTAAAGATATATTTAATTTAGTTAAAATGGCTTTAAATATATATAATGAAGAAGAATATACTTATAAAGATGTAACAGATAGTGTGATTATAGGTATGTCACGAATATATAATGTTTTAACCGTTGAAGAATTTATTAATTATTTAAAAGAATATAATATAATATTTGAAATGAAAGCTTTTCATAAATATATAAATAAAAATCCTCGTTTAAATAGAGTTGTCGCGTTTAAGAGATATAATCATATAGAATATGTTATTTCTTTAGAAAATAAATATTCTGATTATGTGTTAAAGTTAAAAAAAGAAGATATAAAACCTGCTAGATATACTTTAGAAGAAACTGTAAGTATAGGTAAATACAGTATTGATTTGTTTATCGAACCAATTTTTGATACTTTAAGCTTTTTAGAAAGTAATTTAGAACCTAAACATATAAAAGAATTATTAGATATTCTTATTATTATAATAGGAAAAGGTATAATGAATTATAGTGAATTACATGAATTTGCCTGTGGTAATGAAAAAATTTATTATAATCTATTTATGCTTACAGAATGTTTACCATGTTGGCTTTTAAATGGTAATAGTGGTCTACATATGAAATTAAAAAAAGAAAAAGAGGAAAAAGATAAACAAAAGAATACTAGTAAATTTAAGTTTTGGAAAAAGAAATGAAAATTAACGATATAAATAAAAAATTCTTTCATTTATTACACTAATTTGATATAATTATTCTATTGGAGTGATATAAAATGTTTGAATATATGGGAGATAGATTAAGTAAAGCTATAAAAAATATTAGGGGTATGGGTAGAATTACCGAAGAAAATATAAGTGATGCAATGAGAGAAATTAGGCTTGCTTTATTAGAAGCTGATGTTAATTATCAAGTAGTTAAAGAGTTTGTAAGTAAAGTAAAAGAAAAAGCATTAGGACTAGAAGTAGAAAAGAATATTAGACCTGACGAATTATTTATTAAGTTAGTTAAAGACGAATTAGTAGAACTACTTGGGGGAGATTATGTTCCTTTAAAAATTAATAATGGTACTACTATTTTAATGTTATGTGGTCTTCAAGGAAGTGGAAAAACTACTACGGCAGGTAAGCTTGCTAATTTTTTAAGAAAAAAGCATAATAAAAAGCCTTTACTTGTTGCGTGTGATGTATATCGTCCGGCTGCGATAGATCAATTAGTAGAAATAGGGAAAAATTTAAATATTCCAGTTTTTACTAAAGGCAAAATTAGTCCGATTGAAATAGTTAAAGAGTCTTTAGAATACGCGAAAGATAATAATTTAGACTATATAATAATTGATACTGCAGGGCGTCTCCAAATAGATGAAGATTTAATGCAAGAATTAAAAGAAATAAGTAATACTGTTAATATTGACGAAACTATTTTAGTAATAGATGCTATGATGGGTCAAGATGCTATAAATGTTATAAATGGTTTTAATGATACTATTAATTTAACTGGGGCAATACTTACTAAATTAGATGGTAATACTAAAGGGGGAGTTGCTCTTTCAATAAGGCATATTACTAATATCCCAATTAAGTTCGTGGGAGATTCTGAAAAAATGGATGGATTAAGAGAGTTTTATCCTGTTGCTATGGCAGAAAGAATTTTGGATATGGGTGATATTTTAGGTATTGCTGAGAAAGTTGAAAATTTAGTCACGGAAGATGAAGCTAAAGACCAAATTAAAAAATTAAAAAAGGGTAGTTATGATTTAGAAGACTTTTTACATAATTTAAGACAAATAAAAAAATTAGGCCCTCTTGAAAATATTATAAAAATGTTACCAGGAGCAAGAAAAATGGGACTTAATAATATAAGTGTTGACCCTAAACAAATTAATCATGTTGAAGCCATAATAAGTTCTATGACTCCTTATGAAAGAAAACATCCTGAAGTATTAAAGGCTAGTCGAAAACAAAGAATATCTAAAGGTTCTGGAATACCAGTTGCAGAAATAAATAGATTATTAAATCAATTTGAAGAAATGAAAAAAATGATGAAAGATTTAAGTAATGGTAAAATGAATTTGCCTTTTTAGAAATATTTATGATAATTACCTATTCTTTTTATTAAGTTAAACATACAATAAATTAGAAAGGAAAAGTGATTATCTTTGAAAATAAATAATAATAGAGATTTTGAAGCTATGTCTGAAGCTAGTTTTTATGCGGGAGATAATATGGGGTGTCCAAATAACCCAATGGGAGAAGCTATGCCTGGAGTAATGTGTCCACCTATTTATGAGGCACCACGTGAAACTGTATGTCATAGATATATTTGTCATGAAGTTCCTCATATTCAACCATGTAATACAAGAATTATAAATCACCATATCTATAAACATACATATACACCTACCTATTCTTGTTGTGAAGAAAATGAAGTTCAAAATGTTTATGAAAGAAATTGCTGTTAAGAAGATTAGTTCTTCTTTTTATATTGTAATTTTATTAATTTAAAAAAATAGAGTGAAACTAATCACTCTATTTAGTGTTATTTGCCTTGGTGCGACGCTAACACATAGCGCTTACCCACTAAATTTACGGCGCATACCAAGGACTTACTGATAACACTATCATTATATTATGCAATTTTTTAAATGTCAATACATGTAAAACTATCTAATATTATTAATATCTTAACCAAAAATTAATTTTAATTATATATCTTTTTTTAAAGTATTTGTATCTATTCTTCCAAGTAAATAATCAGCAGAAATATTATATTTTTTACATATTTCATATAAAGTATGGGTAGCTATAATAAACTCACCTTTTTCATATTTAGAAACAATGCTTCTTGCAATGTTTAATTCATTAGCTAATTTATCTTGAGTAAATTTTTTTTCTTTCCGCCAGTTTTTTAATCTATTTCCAGATTTAATTAAATCAATTTCTTTTATAGAATTATTATACTTTTTTTCATTATTAAATTCAAAAATATAATCAAGAGAAACATCATAATAATTACATAAAGTATTTAAATGCTTTATGGGAATTGTTTGATTTTCTTTTTCATATCTACTATATAAACTATCACTTATATTTAGAATTTTACTTATATCAATAAGACTTAAGCCAATTCTTTCTCTTAATTCTTTAAGTTTTGCTCCATAATTCATATTATATTCACCAATATAATTTTCTCATATTATAACTGTTTATTTAAAAATCTCGAACATATATTAGAATTTTTCTTGACTTTTAAACTTTTTGCATATATAATTTTAGTATAAGTTAGAAATTTCTAATATTATTGATAATTAGAAA
>CANQTE010000088.1 GCA_947626695.1 uncultured Bacilli bacterium
CTAACACTTCGTCGATACCTACGCATGTATTGGACTTTCACCAACTAGATATATGCCATGCACGGCACACAAGAAAAAGCAAATCTCACAGAGAGTTTGCTTCTATAAATTGTAATTTATATAACTGATTTTCTATTATAATTTGTTACATCACTACCGATTTTTTCATATAACTCTTTTACCCTAATTTTCTTATTTTGGATTGCCTTTAATTCACTATCAGTAACACCGACAAATTCAACAAAACATACTTTTCCATTTGGTGTATCTATTTCGTGAAATTTATCATCTGGTACTGTAATAAAGCCAGTTATATTGGATTTTCTATTACAATCAATGCCAACCGTTTGACCTGTATATAAATATTCATAAACATTAAAGAGTTCTCCTTTTGTAAAGGTTATTCTAGCAATAGATTGTAAAATACCACATACACATTTAATTTCATTTTCTTCATTTTCGTAGTTGTCTTTTTTTAATTTAAAGGTTAATTCCATCCCATAGCCACTAATTTCTTTTATTTCAGATTCCTTTTCGTATAATTCTGATAATCCATAAGTAATAAAGTGCCAATAATCGCCACCATCGTAAACACTTATACCTTGAAGTGGATCATTACCTCCTAATTTCCAACTAATTAAAGTTCCATAATGTTTCGGATTTTTTTGATTAGGATAAACCTTATCACATAATTCATCAATAGCGTCCCAACCAAGTGCATTTATTTCTTCGTTTTTTTCATTTACTTTTTCTATCTTATTTTTTTTAGTAAATTTATCAAATAATTCCATAATATATTTTCCTCCTACAAATTACTATTCTTCTCACTAATATTATATCATTTATTTCAAATACCTTTTATCTTCCTTAAACAAAATTTTTATTGATTAGACAAAATATCATGTTTAAAGCAAACAAAAACGGAGTGCTATTGCACTTCTTCAAAGGCGGTTAGTGTTCACATGCTTCTAATTTTATTTAAACACTTTTGACTTTATTTTATAGCTTTTAAAATTAGTTATTTAAACTAATTATTAAGTAAAATTTAAAATTTTGGTAGTTGATATTTATTTCCTAACTGCTCTTTTATGATAGGAAAAAAGGAACCTCAGTTCCTATTTTCCACGTTGATAACAGAATTTAATTACATATTCATGATGCCATATTTTAATTTCTTTATAAATAGGTAACCATTATATAAACGATACCTACATATTATACTTTATCTTTTCTTATTATATTCCCTTTCTTTTGTTGGGGATTCAAGTAAGCATACTTTTTTATTAGTAAAATCTATTTGTATATCTGTACCAAGTGGTAATACCCCAATTGGATAGGCATGTCCTATATTAACATTATATAAAATAGGTAATTCTTCTTTATGAAATTCTTTTAAAACTTTTTTATAAGCTTCTTTATATTCTTCATAATATTTTTCATCTTGTGGTTTACCAACTATAATGCCTTTAATAACATCAAATATACCTTGAGCACCTAAATTTCTCAGATAATAAGTTACTAAATCAGGGTTTGGCTTTTCTTCACTTGTTTCTAATAATAATATTTTATCTTTCCATTCATCTTTAGTTGGCCATATTTCTGTTCCAATTACCATTGGAAAGACATCAATACATCCACCTAGTAATTTTCCCGTTATAACTCCCGATCCCTGTAAAACTTCATATCCATGTTCCTCTGGTAAAGTTTTTTTAGCAACATTCCTATTTTCTTCTTTCCATGAAACAAAATCATTTGACCAAACTTCACTTGATCTTATTTCATAATTTTCACAACTATTAAATAAGATATCTTCTACTGCTTGTCTTGTATAATCAAACATTTTTACATATTCACCAAATTCACACATTATTGATGGTCCATAAAACGATACTACTCCAGCTTTATTCATCATGAAATGGTTAACTGTAGTATCTGAATATCCCATAAATATTTTGGGATTATTTTTTATCACATCATAATCTATATATGGTAATAATCTTATTGAATCATCTCCACCAATAGCACAAAAAATTCCTTTTATGGAATCATCTTTAAATGCATCCATTAAATCTTTTGCTCTTGCTTCAGGATATTCATATATGAATTCGCTACCCTTTAAGGCATTTGGCATAGCAACAACTTCTAATCCAAATTCCTCTTCTAATCTTTTTTTAGCAATATAATACTTGTGAATAAATTGATCATCGCCTAACATTCCACTAGACAAACTAACAACAGCAATTTTATCTCCCTTTTTTAACATTTCAGGTTTAATCATATTCATCACTTCCTTAAATTCAAATTTTTTGAATTAAAATATTAAAAATTTCATAAAACAAATTTTTTAAATTTTTTGTTTTATATTTTTTTATAGAACGGATTTTTTGATTTTTTCGTTTTATAAAATTTTTAAGAACAAATTTTTTAAATTTTTCGTTTTATAAATTATTCTGATAAAAATATATCTACATACTCAGAAAATACAAATATTTGATTTCTA
Source organism: uncultured Bacilli bacterium (assembly GCA_947626695.1). Lineage (GTDB taxonomy): Bacteria > Bacillota_I > Bacilli_A > RF39 > UBA660 > Caccenecus. Next base: position 2,501 of record CANQTE010000088.1, read on the forward strand.
CTATATCCAGTTGTTTCTTTTATTATATTAGCAGACTTCAATTCATTTATTACACCATTAACAGTAGATTCCGGCATTTTTAATGCTTCAGATATCTTTTTTCTTGATGAATACGGTTCATCATAAAAATAATCAATAATTTTTTTAGCATTATCATATTTAACTTTTAAATCTGATATCTGAGTATCAACATTTTTCGTAAGTTCTACAACTTTTTTAAATTTTTCTTTTGCGATTTTAGCAGTTTCTATTATTCCCTCTAAGAAAAACTTTATCCATCCAATAATATCATTTTTAACTCTAACATCATTTAATTTTTGATAATATAAGTCTCTGTTTTTTTCAAAAAAGAATGATATATATAAACATGGATTATCTAAATATTTTTTGCTTTGTAAATATAAAGGAATTAACAACCTGCCAATCCTTCCGTTTCCATCTAAAAATGGATGGATTGATTCAAATTGATAATGAATGATAGCAATTTTTATCAAATCTGGTGTATCAATTTCTTCATTATTAATAAATAATTCTAGGTCTTTCAAACAATCAGCAACATCTTCTACTAATGGAGGTACATATGCTGCAGTAGATGGCATTGTTCCACCAATCCAATTTTGTGAAATTCTAAATTCACCTGGTGTCTTTTTTTCTCCTCTAACACCACTTAATAATATTTTATGTATTTCTCTAATTAATCTATTGCATACTGGAAAACCATCATTAATTCTAGCAATACCATGATTAGTTGCTTTAACATAATTTTGAACTTCTTCCCAATCATCTCTTTTTTCTGGATTTATATCTTGTAAATCTGATAAATCTTCCTCAATAGTTGTTTTTGTTCCTTCTATTTTACTAGACTTGTTTGCTTCAATTTTTACATGCATTTTAATATATAAGTCGACATTAGGAAGAAGCAATGAATATGCATTTAATTCTCCTATTTGTCTATTTGCTTCGGCAAGTAAAGAATCTAATTTTGTATCATCCCAACCCCAATTATAATTAATATTACTTGGTAGAAATGCTTTATATCCATTTCCTTGTTTGTATTCTCCGGCTTTATATTCTTCTAATTTCATAGTTATTCTCCTTTCTTTTTAAATTTACTATTATTGTATTTATAACCTACTTCCAATTTAATATTTTTATGTAATTAAATAATTGAGTGTATTTCTATTGATATAGGTTAATTCACTAAGCTAATTATAACACACTTTTTATTATATTCATTATTTTAGTATTAAATATACAGTTTTATAATTTCTCCGCAGAGCTTTATAAAAACAAAAATGCTAGATCTTTCGACCTAGCTTCGGGGCTATTAAATTTTAGTTCTTCATGTATCTTACTGGCATTTTTTCTTTAAAAACAAACAATTTTTTTATTTTAAATTTTGCTACCTAAAATTTTACTTGATAATATTACTCACACAAATTGTAATTTATTTTATTTTTTAGTTATTGTGAAAATAAATCGATTTATAGACTCTTTAATCTCTCTATTTAATTATCTTTTAAAAAATTTAGCAATTCATCTTTTTTAGTAAGAATTATTTGATAGTAATGAGTTCCTGTAGAATTACTATTTGTAAATACTATTCGTCCATTTGAAAAAATATATAAAAATTTAATTTTATCATATTGTAAACTACTACTATATTTATATTTTATTATTTTAAAAAATTCAGATGGCAATAATTTATTTGCCTTATCGGCATTTTTCTTACCAATTTTTTTATCTTCACATGAACTAAACATTTTTTCTAATTCATCTATATTATATTTTGTAATGTCTACACCAAATAAATGTCCGTAAAAATAATTGTCATCTGCTTCTTTTGTATTTAATCTATCAGCTTTAAAGAGTAAACTACCATCTAAATCTATTCCCCAAAATACAAAGTCCTTATATATTGTTTGAATGCTATTATCAACACTAAATAAATTTTTATACTTATTTTTACCGAAAATGTCTGTGGTTGTATAAGCACTTTCAATTTGAGAACCAATATCAAAACTACTTGTTTTTTTATTATATTTGATATCTAAATAATGTGGAATGTAAGCTAACTCATGTTTTTCTTCCAATAATCTATTAATACCTAATAAATCAAAAACATCTAAAAAATAATATTTATTTAGTAAATTAACTATATCACAACCTATTTGATAACGATTTTTGTAAGTTATATTAAAACTATTTTCATTTACTTGATATCTAATAAGATGAAGAGGACTTTCATAATCTTTTTCATGGCTATGATAAAAATCTTCTAATAAGTTTTTAATTTCTTCTTTTATATCATTTGGAGCTAGTTTAAATAAATTTTCTACTTCTTTCATATTATAAGTCAGATAGTTCTGAATTAATACTTCTTTATCTAATCCTTTGAAGCCTTTATCATTTTTTATTCGTTCTAAGTTGCATTTAATAATCTTATAATATCCCCGATAATCTCTTGGGTATTTTCTAGCAAATTCCCAGTAATCCTCAAGAGCTTCATCGTAATTATTCATTTCAAAATTTGCATTGCCATTGTCTAATAATTCTTCTTTTCCTGAAATACCATCAACTTTTACTTCACCAGAAATTTCAAGTTTATATTTGGCAATTGCGTCATCAACTATAATAGTAGTTTTACAATACTTACATTCTGTTCTTTTTAAATTATCGTCTAATTCTAACGGAGCACCACAACTTGGACATTTAGCGGGAACGAGATTAACCATATTATCAACTCCTTAAACACAAAAATTATATCATACTTTCTAAAAATAATTAATAAAAACTATTAAACTGTAAATTTGTTTTATATTTC
>CANQTE010000089.1 GCA_947626695.1 uncultured Bacilli bacterium
AATTTTCAAAAATTATAAACACCACAAACTTCTATAAGTAAGTGGTGTAACCCTAAAAAAATTTTTAGGCAAGCACTATAAGTGTCTCGCTTAAATTAAGTATATTATATTTTTTTATAAATGTAAAGAAATTTTTGAATTTTAATTATCACATATATTATTATAGATTAGTATTATTTACTCTTCAACATCAATTATATTATATTTTATTTTTAAGTTTAATATTTTTAAAACAGAGGTATTTATTTGTTCTTCCGTTATTTTCTCTTCAGTTAATAACTCTTTTATTAAATCAACTGTTTTTTCTTCATTATTGGGCATTAATAATATATCTACTCCAGCATTTATAGCAAGTTTAAGTGTTTCTTTATCACTATAATTTTTGGTTATAGCTTGCATATTTAAAGCGTCCGTAATAACTAAATTTTGATAATTTAACTCATTTTTTAAAAAGTCGGTAATTAAAGTTTTAGATAAAGAAGCAGGTGTATAATCATTTGTAATACTTGGAACTGCAAGATGTCCTATCATAATTACTTCTGCTCCATTATTAATCGCGTCTATAAAGGGAATTAAATCATTTTTTAATAAATATTCTTTACTTTCTTTTACTATTGGTAAATCATAATGAGAATCTGTTTTAGTATTACCATGGCCTGGAAAGTGTTTATATACGGGTATTATATTACTATCCATTAGTCCTTTAGCTAAATTAAGGCCCATACTAGAAACAAGACTAGCGTCACTTCCAAAACTACGATTACCTATTACAGTATTATAAGTATTTGAATAAACATCTATTACAGGGGCAAAATCAATATTTAAATTAAAATCATTTAATATTTTAGCTAAATTTAGTCCTGCTTGATAAGCATTTAAAACATTGTTAGTTGCTCCGATATTTAACATAGGGGCTACTTTTTCATAATTATAATTTTTCATATTTTTAAATCTATCAACTCGTCCACCTTCTTCATCTACTCCAAGTAACATAGGAATAGAAGAAGTATTTTTAATATCTTCAATAAGTTTTTTAGAAGTATCATAATCTTCGAAATTCTCGGCAAAAAAGATAAATCCTCCTGGTTTTATATTATTTAAAAGATTAGATAAATTACTATCCATATTTTCTTTACGATAAGATATAATAAGCATTTGGCCTATTTTTTCTTCTAAACTCATATTATCTAATAAATATTCGGCATAATCTTTTTTAGAACTTTCAATAACTTCTTCCACTTCTTTTTTGCTTTCTTTATTTTTTAATGGTTTAATAGACATAACACTACTTATTAATAAACAAATAATAACTATAACAATACATCTTTTCATAAATATCACCTTTATAGTATGCGGTAATTTTTAAAAAACTTGCTACAAAAGTAACAAGTTAATTAGCACTAAGTTTAACTTTAATTTCTATTTCTTTTGAGCCACGAATAACAGTTAACTTCATTTCATCGCCAACTTTATGTTTATATAAATAATATCTTAAATATGAAGAAGCACTTATTTTTTTACCATCTACTTCTGTAATGATATCATTTTCTTTTAAGCCTCCAAGCGCGGCAGAACTTTTTTCTTCAACTGTTGTTACTATAACTCCAGAATTTACTCCAGCTTCTTCTATTAATGCTCTATAACGATATGTAGTATATGATGTATAAACATCACTAATATCTAACATAGCAATTCCTAAGTATGGTCTTTCTATTTGTTTACCTGTTAATAATTGTTCAGCGATAGATAAAGCGTCTTCAATAGGAATAGCAAAGCCCATACCTTCAATAGCTTCACTAGCAAGCTTTATAGAAGTAATACCCACGACTTCACCATTAGAATTAGCAAGAGGCCCACCAGAATTACCATTGTTGATAGCCGCGTCTGTTTGAATTGTATTTACAATCATAGGTATTGAAGAATTACCACTTGATAAACTTACTTCAACTTCACGGTCTTTACCAGATACTATTCCTCTTGTAACACTCCAAGAATAGGCACTATCAATTGGAGAACCGGTCGCAAAAACTGTATCTCCTACTCTTAAATCAGCACTTTTTCCAAGCTCTGCAACAGCTAATATATTTTCTTTAGCAACTGATAATACCGCAACATCAGAATATATATCACTACCAACAATATCAGTTTTAACAACAGAACCATCTGTAAAAGTTACAAATACTTCATCAGCGTTATTAATAACATGATTATTAGTTAAGATATAAGCTTTATCTCCTTTTGTTTGATAGACAAATCCTGTTCCTGATGCATAATTACGATTATCAATATAAGTATTTACTACTACAACAGAGTCATATACTTTTTCAACAGCATCCGCGATACCTTTATCTGTTACTGTTACATCTTTTTCTAATTTTGTTTTAGTAGTTTCGGTAATAATTGGGAAAAATCTAATTACTCCATACATCGCACCCATACCAATAAAGAAAGTAATAATTATAAAAATTATACTACTTGTTTTTAGTTGTTTGTTTTTTTCTTCGTTCATTTTAATCCATCCTTACTATTTGCTTGTAATTTTCTGGGAACCCCATTCGGTCCAAGACTTTACTTATTTTAATACTTTTTAAGCGTCCTGTCAAATAATCTAGCTCATAAGATATCTCATTTAACATAATATGGAAATCATCAGCCCTTAAAAGTCTCTTTAAAATTATTATTAGAGAAAATAAATCATTAATACCATAGATGTATTCACCATTAGTTTTCGGTATATTTAATGCTTCATGATATTTAGTTGGAGGAATTTCTTTTTGAGTTCGATGGTCATAACATATATCTTCATGGGCACATAGATTACGATAATTAGCAATAATTGGAAGATATATGAGCAGACTTTCGACATCAACATTAAATATATCCGCGATACTTTCTTGGTCTTCTGATTTTAATATGGTAAATAATTCACCAACAATACCAAAAGATAATACTTTAACTACTATCCAAAGAGGTAAATAACCATAGTTACTTTGATAGTGTCTTGTCGCCGTATGTTCTTTTCCATTGACACTTATTTGTCTTTTAACTTTCTTTAATAAGTCATTTACTTGACGATTTCTTCTCGGGTCTCTTGTAAAGTTACTAGGATTTAAATAGTTATTTTCTTTAAATCCATATTTACGAGATAATTCATAAGAGATAATACTTTTAATATTATTTTCTAAAATTAAAATATTTTTAAATAATATATTTCTAAGTTGTCTATCAAAATAGAATAAAGCATATATTTCTCTAAAACTTGCCCCATCTATAAATGTTCTATCTGTTAATGATTTCATAAATAAATAACGATAGCCATTTATAAAAAAGTAATTTTCTCTTAAAAGAACATCTTTAGTAAAGTCAATATCATCGATAATGAGGTTTTTATTTCTTAATATGGTAATTTGTTCATCAAGGGTTTTGAAAATCTTTTCCATTAGCACTCACCTATTTTAACATTATACCACAAAGAACAATTATATTGTAGATAAATAACTTGATTTATATGTTAATTTTTTGTGAAATTTTAGTGAAGTTTGATTTTAAAGGTGTTTTATGATATAATTAAGGGGAGGTGGATATTATGCCAGCGACATATACGCATCACTCTTTTACTAAAGATGTGTATAAAGTATTAGATGAGGAAATTAAAAATAAACTTCAAGATAATATAGATTTATTTAATTTATTTGGTAAAAGTTTTGATATTTTATTTTTTGTTAAACCTAAATTAGGGCATTTTGCTCATAAACATAATATAAATTTATATTTTCTAAATATTATTAAATATATTAGAGATAATAATTTAACTAATAATAGTTCTGTTCTTGCATATTTATATGGTTCTATTTGTCATTATGTGCTTGATACTACTTGTCACCCCTTTGTTTTTTATAAAACAGGAAGATATAATATTAAAGATAAGAGTACTTATAAATATAAAGGAAAACATAATTATTTAGAATATATGGTGGACGCGTGTGTATATTATGAAAAAAATAGGAAAATGATTACTCATGCAAAAGTTTCAAAAGAAGTTTTTCCATCAGTAGAATTTACAAGTGAACTTAATAAAACAATTGATTATGCTTTTAAAAATACTTTTTGTGCTATTGATATAGATAAAGCTTTCTTAAAAGGATATTATAATTATCGTTTTGTGATGAAGCATGGAATGGAGTCCCACTTTGGAATTAAAGCATTTATATATAAACTAATAGATAAGACTAAATTAGTTAAAAAGTGTGAGTTAGCAAGTGTTTGTTATTATATTAAAAAATTAGATAAAAGTGTTTTAAATTTAGAGCATAAAAAATGGTATTATCCTGTTACAAAAAAGATTAGTTATCATTATTCTTTTTATGATTTATATGATTTAAGTATTGAAAAAGCAAGAAAGTTAATAAAAACAATAGATAATGCTTTAGATAAAGATGATAAAGAAATTAATAAAGTATTAAAAGAAATTGGTAATTTAAATTATTGTACTGGTAAAGATGCTCTTAAAACTTATAAAAATTGGAGTTATGAATATTAATAATAATTAATTATAGCATTTTTTATAATACTTGCTATTTTTTGTTGATAGATTGATGTATTTAAGTTATGGGCTTCTTTTTCATTAGAAAGAAAACCACATTCAATTAAAACTCCTGGGATAGTTAATTTATCATACATATATGTTTTAGTGGGTATTTTTTTTATTTCTCGATTTGTATTTAAAGCTTTATTTAATGTTTCTTGAATAACTAGGGCTATATCTTTATTTGTTTCATTATTATAAAATACTTGAGGACCATAATAAATTTTATTATCTAAATAATTAAGATGAATAGATAAATACATGTCTCCCTTACTTTCATTAATTAATTTAATACGATTATCAAAATCACTTTTCTTGCGATACTCAGACTTAGGAGAACTTAAGTCATAATCACCGTCTCTTGTTAAGATTACAGAAGCACCTACTGCCGACAATTCAAGTTCTAATGCTTTACTAATTTTTAAGTTTATATCTTTTTCTAAGATACCATTCACGGTAGAACCTCCATCAAGGCCACCGTGTCCAACGTCAATAATGATTAGTTTACCACTTAAAGGAAGCATTGCCTTAACTTCTTTAAGAGTAAATAATATTGTTATCGAAAAAATAATTATAATAAATATTTTAGATTTTATTTTCATATTAAATTATATGTATTT
>CANQTE010000090.1 GCA_947626695.1 uncultured Bacilli bacterium
TTTAAATATATTTTCATGTTCGTTTGTGGCTTAAGCAAACAAAGTGAAGCGAAAGGAATGATTAGAATTATGAAATATATGTTAATTATGGAATAATGTATGGTATAGTTTATGTTCATAAAGATAATGCTGAGTCATTAAGAGATGAAATAAAAGATGTTATATATAATGATTATATTGCAAATGATTATAGTGATGATATGCCAAGTGATGAATTTATAAATAATTTTGGTGAAAAATATAATATTTGTATTCCAAATGATATATTTTTTGATGAAGAAGAATTGATGAAAAAGATGATGGATTTTATGGATGATTTTGAGTTATATTAACTGTTGGAAGGTATAAGTTTTATGGATAACAAAATTATTTTTTATAAGTTAAATGGAGAAATTAATAGTGAAGAATTATTAAATGAAGAATCTTTAAGTGATACTAATGGAATGATGGTAAAATGTTATATGAAAGATGGAACAGAAAATATAGGTTTTTCAGATCCATATCGTACTCTTGATAATAATTTTGATAATTTAGTTCGTGGTTATATTAATCTATGGACATGGGAAAATTTAGATGAAAATAAGCATGAATTAATTGGTGATAATGCTTCAAAATATAATCAATCTATTAAAAGAGTGAATATAAATGATATAATTAGTATTGATGCAATAATGTATTCTAATCCAAGATTTGGAGGTAAGTTAACAAATAGTTTTGATTATTTTGTTTCTAAATTTACTGCTCAAAAATAAGAACTGTGCAAGACAAGTTTTATTTGATAAAAGAAATAAAAATGTAACAAATTATATTGTAATTCTTGTAAATAAAGGGAATTCTTACTTGATAGTTTTAATTTTGTGATACATTAATATTACTTTGACTATAAATCTAATACACGGCAATAGAATTAATAAAAGTGCAAAAATTGCCTTTTAAAATTGATTTTTTGCACTTTAAATGAAGAAGAAATATCTAAAATTATTTATGTAATTAGTATAGAAGGTAAATTAATAAATAGTTTTGATTATTTTTTTTACATTTTATTGTTTGAAAATGAGAATTTGACTTAAATTTTAGTTATAACTCCAAAAAAATCAGATTTTTATTGATTTTTTTGGAGTTATAGTATATATTATATATAGGTGATTTAAATATGCAAAGAAAAGCAATGAACGATTTAGTAACTTGGAAAAATAAAAAAAATAGGAAGCCCTTATTACTTTATGGTGCAAGACAAGTTGGTAAAACATATTTGGTAAAAGAATTTGCTAAAGAATATTTTAAAGATATTATATATGTTAATTTTGAAACTAATAATATTGTTGGTAAAATAATTAATGAAGATATTTCACCAAAATATATTATTAAAAATTTGGAAATTGTTTTTAACAAAAAGATAAATAAAGATACTACGTTGATATTTTTTGATGAAATTCAAAAGAATACGAGGGCATTAACATCTTTAAAATATTTTTATGAAGAAGCACCAGAATATTATGTTATTGGGGCGGGAAGTTTACTTGGTGTTCATATTAATAAAAAAGAATTTTCTTTTCCGGTTGGGAAAGTAGAATTTTTAACAATTTATCCATTATCTTTTGACGAGTTTTTAATTAATACTAACAATGATTTATTATTAAATAGTATTAAAGAATGTTTTAAAACTAATACACAACTTTCAAGTTTACTTCATTTACAAGCATTAAATTTATATTATGATTATTTAGCTATTGGGGGAATGCCTGAAGTTGTAAAAGAGTTTATTAACTCAAATTCAAGTGTAAGTGCTATTGATTATCAAAAGGCTATTATAGAGGCGTATAAAAGTGATATTACAAAATATAGTGATGTAACTCTTGCTCATAAGATTATTGCTACTTTTGATTCGATTCCTGTGCAACTTGCTAAAGAAAATAAAAAATTTCAATATAAATTAGTACAAAAAGGTGGTACTAGTTCTATTTTTGGTGATTCAATTGATTGGTTAGTAAATGCTGGTATTGCTAGTAAATGTATTAAAACTAAAGTAGGAATACCTTTAAAGATGTATGAAGAATTAGAATCATTTAAGTTATATATGAATGATGTGGGACTTCTTACTAATTTAAGTGAATTTCCTATTTATTTAATAAAGAATAGAGAAGCAGTTAATGAAGTAATGATTGGTATGCTTACAGAAAATTATGTAGCTAGTTGTTTTAAATATAATGGGTTAAATTTAAATTATTGGAAAAATGATTCTGATAGTGAACTTGATTTTATTTTACAATCAGAGAAAGGGTTAATAATACCTGTAGAAGTTAAATCTAGTAATCATACTAAATCTAGAAGTTTAAATAATTATATAAAAGAATATAATCCTAAATATGGTATTAGAATTTCTAGTAAAAATTTTGGTTTTAAAAATAATATTAAATCAGTACCTTTATATGCTGTATTTTGTATAAATGCTCATAATTTAGATATTGATTAATTTTCGACATAATATGATAAAATTAGACAAATACTCAGAAAATTAGACAAAATATGGCTATTTACTATATTTATTTACTGTGATATTATTAATTTAAACATTTAAGATTTTATGTGTCCTTCAGTATTCATAGACCAACTCCTTTATAAATTCATTTTATGTCTGATATATCTTAAATGTTTTAGATTTCCTCGTGAAATTTTAGTTATTAACAATTAAGTTTGTTAGTAAACATGAAAAAAAAGTATATAAGTTTTCTATTATTTCTGTTTGCATGGATTTAAACTTAGATACTTTTTTTCTTTTGTTAGTAAAAAAAATTAAGCTTTAAAATAGATGCTTTTATGACATTTTGGGCAAGTCATTTTAAGTTTTTTGTTAGTAATTTCAGAGATATTAACAATTAATTTCATTATTTCTATAGGAAGTTCTATTTTTTTATGACAATATTCACATTTTATTTCTTTATTTAAATGTTCTATTCCATATTTAGGTAGTAAATTTATCATGTTTGTGTTTAGAGCTTTAGCTATATTATATAGAGCATTAATAGAAAATGATTGATAAGTATTACTTTCGATGTTAGCAATAAAAGATGGAGAATAATTTGTTATTTCAGCGAGTTTATCTTGGGTTAGACCAAGTTTTTTTCTTCTTTTTTTGATATTTTTTCCTATTTCGTTATATAGTTCTTTATCGATATTCATTTTTCATCACAGATACATAATAACATACTTTAAATAAAAAAATTGTCACATTTTGTCGATAACATTTTTAGGGATTAATTTTTTTCCACATTTTGGGCAAGTAAACGTAGGATATAGAGCTTTATTGTTACTAACAGTATATATAAAATTAAAGACATCAATTATCTCCATAGGTAAATCAAGAGTATTTCCACAGTAATTGCAGACATACTCTTTACTTTTTTGAGGATTAGCTCCAAATTTATTGGGGTCATAACAAAGTTCTTCTAAACTAACACCTAACGCGGAGGATATTCGCCAGAGAGCTCCTAGAGAAAAAGTTTGGTGGGTAGAAGATGATTCGATGTTAGCAATAAAAGAGGGAGAATAATTTACAAGTTCGGCAAGTTTATCTTGGGTTAAACCTTTGATTTTTCGGTATTTTTTGATGTTTTTTCCAACAAAACCATATACGTAGTTTTCGTCTTCTCTGTTAAACCTCATGATACTGCCACCTGCTTTATGCTTTATTATAATATCTATCGTTTTAAAAGTTATAAACATTTATAGTAGAAAAAAATTAAAAAGTTCTATAAATAGTAGACTTTTTTGTCGATATGTGATATATTTTAGAAGAAAATGAAAGGAGTTAAGAAATGGAATTTGAAACATTAAGTTCAGGGAAATTTAGGTTTTGGAAGAAGTTTTTTGTAGGTGTAATGGGCTTTTTCCTTGTTCTATTTGGTATATTTTTGTTTCATAAATCTTATGCAAAATATAGAGTAACACAAAGTATACAAATAGTTAATGGAACAGTTCAGTATACTAATGCAGATTTTAGTATGCTTGGGGTTAAGGTACAAAGTGCAAAAGGAAGTGGTACTTATGTTTCTGCGAGTGGTAATAAAGTTCCTGAAAGTGGGTATAAGTTAAAATCTTTGGGAACAGGAGAAACTGATAGTTATTGTACTATTAATGGAACAAAAAATAATACAGGTATTAACATTACTTATGCGAATGGAAGTGTAACTTTTAGTGGTATTAAAGAACAGGGAACTAGATGTTATTTGTTTTTTGATTTACAGACAGACCCATCTGGTTCTGAGTTGCTAACAAAATTTAAAGGTACCATGGGAAGTGGAACTCCTGATTTTAGTAAAACAGCATGCTCAAATGGATGTGGACAGACTACAAACGGACTATATAAAACAACTGATAGTGATAGTAAAGAGACATACTATTTTAGAGGTACTGTAGCAAATAACTGGGTTAAAATGGGAAATTTCTATTGGAGAATAATCAGATTTAATGGAAATGGTAGTATTAGATTAATATATTCTGGAACAGGAACTCCTGCTGAGACTGGAGCTGGCACTCAATTAGATAGTACGGGAACTGCATTTAATTCATCATACAGTGATGCTCGATATGTTAAGTTTGTGTATGGAAGTACAAGTAGTACTATAAAACAAAAATTAGATAGTTGGTATACTTCTAATTTAACGAGTTTTGCAAGTAAATTAGATGGTTCCGCAGGTTTCTGTAATGATGGAGATGAAAGTACGACAACATCTACTACATATTTTCCACCATATAATAGATTGTATTCAAGTAAAGCACCAAGTTTGGCATGTAGTAAAACAAATCTTTTCACAACAAAAGGTAATACAAATGGAAATGAAAAATTAACAAATGCAATCGGGTTAATAACTGCTGACGAAGTGGCCTTAGCAGGAGGAGTTTATGGTACAGCTAATTCGGGCTATTATCTATATACTAATCAATATTACTGGACAATGTCTCCGTATTACTTTACTAGCGGTGGCGCGGGCGTGTTCTATGTGTTTAACTATGGCTAC
>CANQTE010000091.1 GCA_947626695.1 uncultured Bacilli bacterium
AGACCTGTCATAAACTTGAAAGCAGACACTCAATTTAAAGAAGGCGGAGACGGTACTAAAGAACATCCATACGAAGTCGTAATTTAACTTGCTTAAGTAGCTCTAATACTTATACTTAAGCATAATTTAAAGGTGATTACTCTCACCTTTATTTTTTAACTTATTAAATCTTTCTTATTTACTAAAGATTATAATTTAATATTATTACTCTATTTTATGCTTAACTTTATATTTTATATGTGCTATAATTAACAAGAATAAATAATAAGAAACGAGGTACCAATATGGCTTTTATTAAAACTAACCCAAATGAATGGCAAGACTTTTTTACACCAAAAGATAATTTATCTCCTACTATCTTAGTAAGTCCCGCAATACATCAAGACCAAAACAAAAACATCACTCCCAATAACACTATAACTCAAAGTAGTAAAGTAATTTTACCAAAAGGTTTTGCCCTAATAGCTATTCAAAATGAACAAATAACAAGTTTAGTCGCTGAACCTGGTTACTACGAATACATCATAGATAGTCATAATGCCCCTACATTTATACCAGGAAATAATATATTAAGCACTACTATTAATGATTCTTGGAATAAATATAGATATGGAGGTAACTTATCTCCTAAACAACAAATCTTTTATATTAACTTAAAAGAAATATCTAATAATAAATTTGGTACTAAAGATATTATCTCATGGCAAGATTCTTCTAATAATTTAATAAACGCTACTACAAGAGGAACATATTCATTTAAAATAATTGACCCCATCATCTTCATTAAAAACTTTACTCCTTCTAAATATTTAATCAATTATAAAGATTTTGACTTAAATGATATTACTAACCCTTTATTTAATATATTAATATCTTCCCTACCAAATACTTTCTCTAAATATTTCTCTAACCCATCTATCCAAAATAAAACTGCCTCTAATGAAGAAACAGAAACTATATTTACTAATTATTTAGAAGAAACAATTGAAGAAACCTTTTCTTGGACTAAAAACTATGGTATAAAATTAACTAAATCTAATATTATTTTCTTATCTAATCCTGAAAATATACCAACAAATACTCTAAATACTTGTCCTAAATGTTGTTCTAATAGTATTTCTTTAAATACTAGTACTAGTAAGCTAGAATGTGATTATTGTCATTATGAATTTAACCACGAAAAAATAGATAACACCATAAATAATACTCAAGTTAATGAAACAGTAGAAGATAATAATGTTGTTACTTTAAAATGTCCTAAATGTTCTAAAGAAATAGTTACTTTAAAAGCCTTTATTAAAGATGCTAAATGTCATTGGTGTAAAAATTATCTTTCTGAAAATGATATTATTCCAAATGGTAATACTCCAAGTATAATCTTACCCTTTAATGTTACTAAAGAAAATGCCCAAACTGAAATAAATAATTATTTACAGAAAAGAAAACCTTTAATTAATACTAATATAACTAAAGATTTATCACCAAGTACTATAAAAGGTTTTTATGCTCCCTATTTAATGATTAATATTAATTCTGAAGTTCATTTAATAGGTATAGGAGAACATTTAAATAAGTCTTATACTCGTGGTAGTAATAATCGTGAATATTATGATGCTGATTTATATAATATTGAAAGAACATTTAATCTTTCTATTGAAAATTTAACTACTAATAATGAAATAGATACTATTATTACTTCTCTTATGCCATATGATATAGAAAACTCAACACACTATAATTCTAACTATTTAAATGGTTATACTTCTGAAAAAAGAACTATAAACGAAGAAAAAATAAAATCACATATTACAAGTGAAGTACAAGATATCGCAAAAATTTCTATAAATGAAACTTTAAATAATTATGACCGAGGGGTAATCTGGAATAATGAAGAAATAAATATAACTAATGAAAATTGGCAAATAGTTTATCTTCCTATATGGCTATATACTTATGTTGAAACTAAAGATAATAAAACTACTTTTAATTATGTAGCTCTTAATGCTCGTACTAAAAAAATAACATCAAATATACCTCTTTATTACCCAAATTTAATAGTTATATGTGTTTTTATTGAACTAATATCTTTACTTATAATGTTTATGATTGACTTTATTTTTGAACGAGTACTTATCTTTGCCGGTCCTTTAGTATTCTTATATATTTATCTTAAAAATAAAACTAAGAAAGAAGAAAATAAAGAATATAAATATAAAATAGATAATTTAAGAAATATTGACAATTTCGTTGAAACTAAAAAACGTTTAAGTAATCCTAAAATAGAAGCCGAAAAAGAAGAAAAGAAAGAGAACAATATTAAGTTTTTTCTTTAAATACCATCTCTGTATCTTGATTTAAATTCTCTGTTCCCTTAACAAAATAAAATAATGCTGCTTTATTTTTATCATTAGTTTGTTTACCTGATGCCGCATCAAGTACTACTCCAACTACATTATTAGGCATTTCATACCAATTAACTTCTTTCTCCTTTAGTATTTCTTCTACTGTATCAGCCCATATATCTTTTGTTATACTAGAATAATTAGCACTAATATTTCTTCCATCATCATATCCTACCCATGTTGCCATAAGTAAGCTAGGATTATATCCTACTGTCCAAAAATCACTATCGGTAGTTCCTGTTTTTATCGCATATTTTCTTGATAATTTACTTGCTATAACTAAAGCTGTTGGTCTTGCATAATCTATAAAACCACTATTAGTAGAATTAGATAACATTTCATTTAATATATATGTATAATTTTCATTTAAAACTAATTCTTCTTTTTTTTCTTTCTCATATAAAACATGTCCCTCTTTATCTTCAACTCTTTTAATTAAACCAATTTCTTTTTTATATCCGCCAGTTGCGAATGTATTATAACCTCTTGCTAAATCTAAAACAGATATTCCATTAGTTCCTAATGCCAAAGAAGGAATTGCATCTAACTCTGCTTTTATTCCTGTTTTTTTAGCAACACTAACTAACTTTTCTGGTCCTAAAAACATATTAGTTTTTACCGCGTAAACATTATCAGAAACGGCAATAGCTTCAGCCATAGTTATAGGTTTATTCGCATATACTGAACCATAATTTCTCGGTGCATATGTACTTCCATTACTAAGCGAAAATGTTGTAAATTGACTATTAAAAGTTGAAGCAGCAGTCATTCCTTCTTCTAATGCTCCATAATATAAAAATGGTTTCATAGTAGAGCCAACTTGTCTTTTTGCTTGTGTAGCTCTATTATATTCACTTTTAGTATAACTAATTCCCCCAGAAAGAGCAATTACTCCCCCACTTACTGGGTCAACAATAACACTTGCACTCTCTAAATCACTATCTTTAACATATTTTAATATGTTTTTCTCTAATATTTCTTGCGCATTTAAATCTAAATAAGTATAAATATTTATTCCTCCAGATTGTATTAAATTATTTGGAATACTTTTTATCTCTTTTAATTCTTGTATTACTGCATCTTGATAATACATAAGCATATCTAAATTATCATCTGCAGACTTCCCATATATTTGTATTTTTTCTTTAAATAAATTATCTAATACTTCCCTTTTTAATAACCCATTATCTACCATAGCCTCTCCAACCATTTTTGCTCTTTTAATTGATAAGTTATAATTAGCAATCGGATTATAATATGAAGGACTATTAGGAATACCAGCAAGTATTAAAGCCTCTTCTAAAGTTAAATCTATTGGTTCCTTATTAAAATAATATCTACTAGCATTTAATATTCCATAGTTCCCCTGCCCATAATTAATTGTATTTAAATACCCTTCTAATATTTCATTCTTTGAAAAATGTACTTCTAATTCTAAAGTTAAAAAAGCTTCTTCTATCTTTCTTTCCCAAGTAGAATTAAAATCTAAATATATATTTTTAACATATTGCTGTGATATTGTCGATGCTCCCTGAGTTATTTTTTTATTTTTAATATTAATATACATAGCTTTAAGTATTCTTAAATAATCAAACCCATGATGTTTATAAAAATTTTTATCTTCCACACTTATAACCGCGTTTATTAAATTATAATTAATATCATCTAAATCTACCCATTCACTCGTACTAGAACCCTGATATAAAAGCTCATCATTAGTATCATATATATGAAATTGTCCTGCACTCTTAAGCTCTAATTTAGGACTTAAAAAAGCATAAGTATATAACCCAAATATAATAATTATAAAAGATAAAAACATAAATATCATAAATTTTATGCCAAACCTAAGTATCTTCAAAACTACCACCCAATATTAATATGAAACACTTAAGGGAAAATTATAATTAAATATTCTTATTAACATAAATTTTTAAATACTTATTTAGATTAAATATTAACATTTTTTATTTTTCATTTTTTACTATTTTATCTTTATAAGATCTTCTTTCATTAATTAAACCCAAAAGATAATCTGCTGAAACATCTAAATATTCACATATACCCTTTAAATAAGTAACAGGCATCGCGTTTACTCCTTTTTCATATCTAGCATATTGTTGTTGTTTAATTCCTAAATAATCAGCAATATCTTTTTGCTTAACATTATCACAATCTCTTATCCATTTTATCCGTTCATTAAAATACATTTATATCACCAAAACTATTTTTTCATAAAATTGAATATTTTTGTTGAAAAATGAACACATATGTTGTATAATCTTAACATAAATTAGAAATTTCTAATATGATTGATAATTAGAAAGTGAGAATGATGAATGAAGTTAGAAAAGTTAAGTAAAGGGTATTTTAAAAAATTTATAATAATACTTGTAGTTATAGGTATATTAGGAATTACTTTTATGAATAGAAGTAAAGCTAAATATAGAGTAACACAAAGTATTCAAATAGTGGATGGAGAAGTTAATTATAAAGTAGCTGATTTAAATGTGTTGGCTTTGTATAAACAAAAAAATAAAGGTGATACTAGTGATGATAA
>CANQTE010000092.1 GCA_947626695.1 uncultured Bacilli bacterium
ATAAAAATGATATATAATGTAAATAGAGGTGATTTATATGCTTATAAGAGAAGATTATTTATCTAGAATTAGGGGATTTTATGATTCAGATTTAATTAAAATATTAGTGGGTATAAGAAGATGTGGAAAATCCGTTATATTAAATCAAATAATGGAAGAATTAAAAGAAAAAAGGAAAGTAGATTTAGAACATATAATATTCATTAATTTTGAGTTTATTGAGTTTGAAGAACTATTAGATTATAAAAAATTAAATAAATACATAAAAGATAAAATTAAAGATGATAAAATTTATTATTTATTTTTAGATGAAATTCAAAATGTAGATAATTTTGAAAAAGTTGTTAATTCACTGCGAGCATCACTTAAAAATATAAGTATATTTTTAACTGGTTCTAATAGTAAAATGTTATCAGATGAATTATCATCAGTTTTATCTGGTAGATATGTTTTATTTAATATTAATCCTCTATCTTATAAAGAATATGTATCTTTAACTAAAAAAGATGGAAAAGACATAAATACTTTTTGGGATTATGCTAAATGGGGAGGTCTCCCTAATAGATGTGAATTTACAAATGAAATAGATATAAAAAATTATCTTCATAGTGTATATGATTCTATCATTTTAAGAGATGTTGTAAAAAGACTAAATTTAAAAGATACTATTCTTTTTGATATGATTTTACAATATTTAATTGAGACTGCTGGACGTGAATTCTCCGCGGATAACATTATAAAATATTTAAATAAAGAAAATAAAAAAATATCTAATGAAACACTTTATAATTATATAGACGCTTTATGTAAAGCATTAATAATTAAAAAGGTATATAGATATGATATCGCGGGTAAAAGTGTATTAAAAACATTAAATAAATATTATGCAACTGATTTAGGAATTGCTCAAATTAAAAACAATAATCCAGAGTTTAAAAGTTATGTTGTTTTAGAAAATATTGTTTATAATGAATTATTAAATAGAAATTATGAAGTATATATAGGTAAGACTAAAAATGGGGAAGTAGATTTTATAGCCAAGAAAGATGGAAACATTAAATATATTCAAGTAACTTATGAAATGAAAGACAATGATAGTACTATTGAAAGAGAATTTGGAGCATATAAGTCTATTCAAGATAATTACCCAAAGTATGTTTTATCTCTTGATAATATAGATTTATCACGTGATGGTATTATCCATTTAAATTTAATTGCTTTTCTATTAAATGATGATTTTTAATTAATATGAAAAAATAAATAGAAATAAATGAAACTTTAGTATGAAATAAAGAATGCTTAATCTAAAAATTTAAATCACCAAAATGTATTGCTAGTAGTACTTATTAAAAATAAAAGTAAATAATTAATTATAGAATACTTGAAAAATCGGGTTTAATTGTTGTATTTTATTGTTTCTTTTGTTAAAATTATTAAAGGTGAGATAAAATGCAGAATGATGATATACTAAAAAGAATAGAAGATTATGCTTTAGAAGAAATTATGGGGTTAAGATTTGGTTCTTATGCGAAAGAAATAATTCAAGATAGAGCAATACCAGATGTTAGAGATGGCTTAAAACCTGTGCAAAGACGTATTTTATTTGCAATGTATAAAGCAGGCAATACTTATGATAAAAAGTATGTTAAAAGTGCCGCGACAGTAGGAGATGTTTTAGGAAAATATCACCCTCATGGAGATTCTTCAGTTTATGATGCGATGGTTCGTATGAGCCAGTGGTGGAAACAAAATGCTATCTTAATTGATATGAAAGGCAACAATGGGTCAATGGACGGAGATTCAGCCGCGGCTTATCGTTATACTGAGGCAAGACTTGCAAAAATAAGTAATGAATTGCTTTCGGATTTAGATAAAAATACAGTTAAATGGGCCCCAAACTTCGATGACCGTCTTTTAGAACCCACTGTTTTACCTGCGAAATTTCCCAATTTACTCGTAAATGGTACAATGGGAATAAGTGCCGGTTATGCCACTAATATTCCTCCTCATAATCTAGGGGAAATAATAGATGCAACAATAAAAAGAATAGATAGTCCTAATTGTAAATTAGATACTATTTTAGAGATAGTTAAAGGTCCTGACTTCCCAACTGGTGGTATTGCCTGTGGTATTGAAGGTATAAAAGAAGCATTTAAAACTGGTAAAGGAAGGGTAATAGTTAAATCTAAAGTAGAAACAGTTAAAGAAAAAGGGAAAACTAAAATAATTATTTCGGAAATACCTTTTGATGTTAATAAGGCTCTACTTGTAAATAGAATAGATAGCATTCGCATAGATAATAAACTTGCCGGCATGGCAGAAGTTAGAGACGAATCCGATAGAGAAGGCTTAAGAATAGTTATTGATTTAAAAAATGGAGCTAACCCTGATTTAATCTTAAATTATCTTTTTAAAAATACTGATTTACAAATATCTTATAATTACAATATGGTCGCGATAGTTAATCGTGTTCCCAAAACTTTAGGAATATTAGAGATACTAGACGCTTATATAGCTCATCAAAAAGAAGTTATTTTAGAAAGAACAAAATTTGATTTAGCAACCTATGAAAAAAGAATGCATATTGTTGAAGGTTTAATTAAATGTCTTGGTATTTTAGATAAAGTAATTAAAGTCATAAGAGAAAGTAAAAATAAAAGTGATGCTGAACTTAATTTAGTTAAAGAATTTTCTTTTACTCTAGAACAAGCAAAAGCAATAGTTATGTTACAATTATATAGATTAACTAATACTGATGTTCAAGAATTAGTTGAAGAAATGGAAAAATTAAAGAAATTAATTGAAGGTTTAAAAGCCATATTAAGTGATGAAGAAGTATTAAAATATGTAATGAAAAAAGAACTTAAAATAATTAAAAAAGATTATGCAACTCCAAGAAAAACTAAAATAGAAGAAGTAGCTCAAGAAATAAAACTTGACATGAAAGAAATGATACCAAAAGAAAATGTTGTGGTCGTAATCACAAATGAAGGTTATGTTAAAAGAGTTAGTAGTAAAAGCTATGCTTCTAGTAGTGAAGATACAACTTTAAAACCAGGTGATTTTATCACGGGATTATATGAATGTACTACTCTTGATACTTTAATGCTATTCACAAACTATGGTAATTATTTATTTATACCAGTATATAAAATACCAGAAATTAAATGGAAAGAACTAGGTAAACACATTAATAATATAATTATGCTAAGTAATGAAGAAAAGGTTATTGCCTCATTTATTTATAATAAAAATGATACTTTATTATTAGGAACTAAAAATGGTATTACGAAAAGAACATTAATGAAAGATTATGAAGTATTAAGATGTAATAAACCAATCGTTGCTATGAAATTAAAAGAACAAGATGAACTTATAAGTGTTACAAAAGATTTAGGTCAAGTTTTATTTATAACTTTAAATGGCTATTATGTAAATTATAAAACAGAAGAAATACCTTTAATTGGTGCTAAAGCAAGTGGTGTAAAAGGAATTAATTTAACAAATGATGAAGTAAAATCAATGGTAAGTTATGATAATACTTATGAATATATAACAATATTTACCGATAATAAAACTGCTAAAAGAGTTAAAATAAGTGATTTAGATACTCATAGTAGAGCTAAAAAAGGTAATCTAATAATTAAAAAGACTAAAACAGTAGTTTATAAAATATTAAATGGCCTTATAACTACTTCTAAAGATTTAATTATTTTAAAAGCTGATTCTGAACTTAATATTATTAAAAATAGTGATATTTCAATCATGGATACTAATTCTACTGGTTCTAATATAAGTAAATATAAATTAGATTTAGTATCTAAAGTTGCTTTAAAAGAAAAAATATTAGAAGAAAAAGAAGAAGTTAAAGAAGAAGAAAAAATAGAGACTAAAGAAAAGATTAGACCTTTAACTATGAATGATTTTTTAGATGATTTTAAAATATAAAATAATGCTTTAATTAACTTAAACTATATGTTATAATTTAAGAGATGTTAAAAATGAAAAAGTATTTGATATTATTAATTTTATTTATTCCTCTTCAAGTTTTTGCTTTAGATTTTCCTGATATTATATCAGAATATGGAACTGTCTATGATTTAACTTCTAAAGAAATACTATATGAAAAAAATAGTACAACTAAAACTAGTGTTGCTTCTTTAACTAAAATACTTACGACTATTACCGCGATAGAAGAAATAGATAATTTAGAAGAAGATATTACAATTACAAGTGATTTATTAAAAGGAATATATTGGGACGCTTCTAGGGCAGGACTAAAGGCGGGGGATATCGTAACTTATAAAGATTTACTTTACGCAACAATTTTACCATCTGGAGCGGACGCAGCCCAAGTACTTGCTTTATCTCTTGAAGGAACATTAGATAATTTTGTCTTCAAAATGAATAGTTTAGCTAAAAAAATAGGCATGAATGATTCTAATTTTGTTAATATTACTGGTCTTGATGAAAATGGCCATTATAGTACAGCGAAAGATATTAGTATATTACTTGCATATGCTCTTAATAATCCTATATTTAAAGAAGTTTATACCACGAGAAGTTATACTTTAAAAAGTGGCTTAACAGTAAATTCAACCCTAAAAATGTATAATGATAAATTAAATATAGATACTAGTAGAATACTTGGAAGTAAAACAGGAACAACAGAAAATGCAGGACTATGTCTATCAACTCTTTTTAATTTTAAAGACCATGAAATAATTATCATAACTATTCATGCTCCTCAAGATAATAATTATTATAATTTAATAGATAACTTAAATATTATAGATTTTATTGATAATAA
>CANQTE010000093.1 GCA_947626695.1 uncultured Bacilli bacterium
TTTAACTTGACTAATAAAGACAATTATACTAAAATAATTAATGTAATATTTTTCTAAGAAAGACCAAGTATAATTAGGTTTAACTTTAAAAGAGAGGGCTAGTATGCTGGAAATGCCTAAAGTTTAATAATTAGAAAGACAGCTTTCATATTTAGAAAACGCATTATTTGCGATACAATTTCAAGAGTACTTAGTAAAATAAGGTGGCACCGCGGAAAATTTTTCGTCCTTATAGATACTAAGTTTTTTTATGTATAGGAGGGAATAAAATTGGAAGAAATTATAGGTGGAGTTAATGCTAAATATTATAATTATGTTGAAAAGTTATGGGATAGTGTTGCTAGTTTATATAATTATAATTATTTAAAAACTAATATAGATATATTAGAAACATTTAATAAGGCTTCTAAATTAAAAGATAATACTAAATATTATTTTAAAGATAACAATAATTTATGTTTAATTAATTTAGATAATAATGATTTTAATTTCGCAGAAGTTATATCTTTTGGCTTTAGATTACTAGAAGAAATGGGACTTGATGTTGTAATTAAGATAGATAACAAAAAAGATATTTTAAATTATTTAGAACTATTAGATGTTGATTATGAAATAGAACATACTGATAATACTTATTTTGAAGATTTTAAATTTAATATAACAGATATTAATGGTAAGTCTTTAATGATGGGAGGCAAAATAAATAATAGTATTGGTTTAATTGCTAATATTGCTAGTATTGTTTCTTTACTTGCAAATATTCATGATAAAAGATTATTAGAAAATATGCTAGATGTAAACATTGAAGCTATAGAAAACGAAGAGAAAATTGTTGGTATGCGTTTATTACAAGATTTACGTTGGAGTGATATTAGAAGTGATTTTAAAATTAATAATGAAGCTCGGTTAACGGTTATAATAAATAAAGATAAATTAAATAAAGGTTTATTAGAAGTTAAAGATAATATAACAAAGTCTTCTAAAGATATTGGAGAAGATGAAATACTTGATTATCTTATTAGTAATTTATAGAAAGGACTTTAAATATGGATATTAAAGAATTATTAGAAAATATTAAAGATTATGAGGGTAAGAATGTAACTATAAATGGTTGGATTAGAAATAATAGAGATAGCAAAACTTTTGGCTTTATTGATTTTTCCGATGGTACTTGTTTTAAACATTTACAAGTAGTATATGATGATACTTTAAAAAATTTCGCCGAAGTTAAAAAATTACTTGTAGGATGTGCTATTGAAGTTACTGGTTGTATAGTTAAATCAAAAGGAAATCAAGACTATGAATTAAAGGCTGAAAAAATAACTTTAGTAGGTAATTGTCCGGCTGATTATCCTATCCAACCTAAAAGACATACGCGGGAATTTTTAAGAGAAGTTGCTTATTTAAGGCCTAGAACTAATCTTTTTCAAGCAGTATTTAGAGTAAGAAGTGTTGCAGCTTATGCTATACATAAATATTTTCAAGATAGAGGATATGTTTATTTTCATGCTCCTCTTATAACTGCGAGTGATTGTGAAGGGGCAGGAGAAATGTTTCAAGTAACAACACTTCCCCTTGATAAATTAAATGGACAAATAGATTATGGAAAAGACTTCTTTGGAAAAATGACTAATCTTACTGTAAGTGGACAATTAGAAGCTGAAACTTTTGCTCTTGCTTATAAAAAAACATATACTTTTGGCCCTACTTTTAGAGCTGAAAACTCTAATACTAAAACTCACGCGGCTGAATTTTGGATGATAGAACCCGAGATAGCTTTTTGTGATTTAGAAGGTGATATGAATATCATGGAAGATATGCTTAAATATATAGTTAAATATGTTTTAGATAATGCTCCTGATGAGATTGATTTCTTTGATAAGTTTACAGAAAAGGGCTTAAAAGATAAACTTACTAAATTAGTTAATAGTGCCTTTGCTAGAATAGACCATGAAGAGGCTATTAAAATATTAAAAGAAGCTAAAGTAGAATTTGAATTTAGTCCAGAGTATGGCGAAGATATAGCAAAAGAACATGAAAAATATTTAACTGAATATTTTGATGGTCCAGTATTTATTAAAAATTGGCCTAAAGATATTAAAGCATTTTATATGAAACAAAATAGTGATAATAAAACTGTCGCCGCGGTTGACCTTGAAGTACCTGGTGCTGGTGAATTAATGGGTGGTAGTGCCAGGGAGGAAAATTACGATAAACTTATTTCGCGTATGACAGAACTTGGTATGGACCCTAAATCTATGGATTGGTACTTAAATTTAAGACGTTTTGGAGGGTGTCCTCATGCTGGATTTGGAATGGGCTTTGAAAGATTACTTATCTATTTAACAGGAGTAGATAATATTAGAGATGTTATTCCCTATCCAAGAACACCTAAAGCATGTGATTATTAGAAAGAAGGAAAATTTATGAAAAAATACAACAATGGAGAATTTAGATTAAAAGATATAGATAATACTTATACTGTATATGGTTGGGTTAATAAAAGAAGAGATATGGGAGGAGTTATATTTGTTGACCTTCGTGATAGAAGTGGTTTTTTACAAGTAGTATTTAATAGAGAATATTTAAAAAGTGATTTTCTTCTTGCTGAGTCTTTAAGAAATGAATTTTGTATAAAGGTAACTGGTAAATTAATTAAAAGAACTCCTGATATGATTAATCCTAAAATACCAACAGGAGAAGTAGAATTAATGGTTCAAGAATTAGAAATATTAAGTGAATGTGATATATTACCATTTAATGTTTATGATGATAAACAAGAAGTTAATGAAAATATTGCTCTTAAATATCGTTATTTAGATTTAAGAAGAGAAAGTTTAAAAAATAATATTATTTTAAGACATAATATTATTACGAGCATCCGAGAGTACCTAAATAATTTAGGTTTTTTAGAGATAGAAACACCTATATTATGTAAATCAACACCAGAGGGAGCCCGAGATTATTTAGTCCCATCAAGAGTTAATAAGGGAAGTTTTTATGCTTTACCTCAAAGTCCTCAGATATTTAAACAATTACTTATGGTAAGTGGTTTTGAGAAATATTATCAAATAGCCCGTAGTTTTCGTGATGAAGATTTAAGAAGTGACCGTCAGCCAGAATTTACCCAGATAGATTTAGAAGTTTCTTTTGCCGAGGAAGAAGATATTTGGAATATTACAGAAGGTATGATTAAAAAAGTTGTTAAAGATGTTAAAAATATCGATTTACCAGATTTTCCAAGAATAACTTATGAAGAAGCTATGAATAGATTTGGAACTGATAAGCCTGATACTAGATTTGCAATTGAATTAAATGATTTAACAGATATCTTAAAAGATACAAATATGAATGTCTTTAGAACATCTATTGAAAATGGAGGTATTGCTAAATGTTTAATAGTTAAGAATAATGGTAATAAATATTCTCGTAGTGATATTGAACATATGATAGATTATGTTAAAATATATGGTGCTAAAGGTATGGCATGGTTAAAGTTTGATGATGATAAATTTAATGGTGTTATTGCTAAAAATTTAGAAGACGAAAAGTTAATGGCTATGCAAGAAAAGTTTAATATTACTAATAATGATTTAGTTTTAATTGTTGTTGATAAACCAAAAATAGTATATGCTTCTTTGGGGGCTTTAAGAAATAAAATAGCTCGTGAATTAAATTTAATTGATGAAGATTTACTTAATTTTGTTTGGATAACAGATTTTCCTTTCTTTGAATATTCTGATACTGAAAAAAGATGGAAAGCAGAACATAATCCTTTTACAATGGTTCGTGATATTAATACTATTAATGACCCAGAACACTGCATATCAAGAAGTTATGATTTAGTAGTTAATGGTTATGAACTTGCAAGTGGAGGAGTAAGAAATCATAAAAGAGAAGATTTAGCTAAGATATTTAAAGCTTTAAGTATAAGTGATGAAGAAGCAGAAAAAAGATTTGGCTTTATTTTAGAGGCGTTTAAATATGGTGTTCCACCTCATGCTGGTATTGCTCCGGGAATAGAAAGACTTACAATGGTTTTAGCTAAAACTAATGATATTAAAGATGTTATTGCTTTTCCTAAAACACAAAGTGCAAGTGATTTAATGAGTGAAGCTCCAAGTGAAGTAAGTGAAGCCCAATTACAAGAATTAGGAATAAAAATAGTTAAAGAAAGTGAGTAATATTATGAGTAAATTTACAAAAGAAATGGTTGATGATTATGCTTCTAAGTTATTAATTGGCCTAACAGAAGAAGAAAATAAACTAGTATTAGATGAATTTGACGCGATAGATAAAAGTATTGATAAGATAAATGAAATACCTAATATAAGTGAGGTAATACCTATGACCCACGCGCTTGATGATTTTGAGTTTAATCTTCGCGAAGATATTGCAGAAGAGTCTATTCCAATTGCAGAAGCTCTTAGAAATGCCGGTAAAATTGAGGGTCGAGAAATAGAAGTTCCAAAGGTGGTAGATTAATATGTATATGAATAAAAGTATAGAAGAATTACATGATTTATTAAAGAAAAAAGAAGTTACAAGTAAAGAATTAATAAAGGAAAGCTTAGAAAAATCTCATGAAGTACAAGAAAAATATAATGCTTTTGTAACTATATTAGATAACGTAGAAGAAGAAAGTGTTACTGATGAATTAGTATCTGGCATTCCTTTTGGAGTAAAAGATAATTATTCAACTAAAGATATTTTATCAACTGGTTCTTCTAATAC
>CANQTE010000094.1 GCA_947626695.1 uncultured Bacilli bacterium
ACGATTTTCTTCTTTTTGAACTTAGCGAATTTTTCGATAAGTTGAGTTTTTATTTAACTCATTATCAGAAAAATACTTCTTTTAAATGATAATTAATTGTATTAACTTTTTTTAATTTTTAAGTATTCTTAAAGTATTTATTATTGTTATTAATGTAACTCCAGTGTCTGCGAATACGGCCATAGCCATATTTGTAAGTCCTAAAGAAGCAAGTATTAAAATAGCTATTTTAACTAAAATTGCAAATAATAAATTCATCATAATAATATTTTTAGTTTTATGAGCTATTTTTAATACTTTTACTATTCCCTCTAGATTATCATTCATAAGCACTATATCACTTGCATTTATAGCACTATTAGTTCCTATCTTTCCCATTGAAATACCTACATCTGCCGAAAGTAGAGATGGCGTATCATTTATTCCATCACCAACAAATATTATTTTATGATTATTTTTTAATTTATTTAACTCTTCATACTTATTATTAGGAAGTAATTCTGCTTTATATTCTTTTATTCCTAAGTCACTCGCGACCAATTTAGTAAAAGACACACTATCTCCTGTAAAAATAACGGGATTTAAATTATATTCTTTTAAAGTTTTAATAACACTTTTAGCATTATCTTTTATATGATATAAGAATGTTATACTAGCACATATTTTATCATTTACTTTTAAAAATATATTAGCTTTCTCTTTTGTATTAACAAACCTATTAGAACCTACTTTAATACTTTGATTTTTTATTTTAAAACTAATACCTAACCCAGCTTCTTCTTTAAAATCTTTAACTAAATTTAAATCTAATTTTCCTAATTCTTTTTTATAATTATTTAATAAAACTTTACTTAAAGGATGATTACTAAAACTTTCCCCCATTAAAATAATTTTCATTACTTCTTCTTCACTATATTTATTATCATATATTTTAATTTTATCAATTGTAAAACTATTGGTGGTAAGTGTTCCTGTTTTATCAAAAATAATTGTATCACATTTAGTTAAAGCATCTAAAAAATTACTCCCCTTTACTAATACTTTAGCTTTAGAACTAGCACCGATACCTACAAAATAACTTAAAGGAACAGATATGGCAATAGCACATGGACAAGAAATTACTAAAAAGGTTAATGCTCTATATAAGCTTTCCATATAAGTTATATGTAATATTAAAGGTAAGAATAAGCCTAACATGATGGCAATTATTAATACTAAAGGTGTATATATACTCGCTATTTTAGATACAGTTGTCTCTGTTTTAGCTTTATTATCTGTTGCATTTAGAGTAAGTTCAAATATTTTATATGCTGTACTATTATAATAATCTTCGGTTACTTTAACTAAAATTACATCACCAACATTTATTGTTCCTGATAAAACTTTATCTTGAAATTTTACTTTATTTAAAATGCTTTCACCTGTAAGTCTTGAGGTATCAACAAGAGTTTCACCTTTAATAATAACTCCATCAGTTGGTATAACTTCACCCTTTTTAACTACTATAACATCATTTACTTTTAATTCTTCAGCTTTAATATCGGTAACATTATTACCATATTTTTTATGAGCATAATCTATTTTTAAATCTAATAAATCTGTAATAGACTTCCGACTTTTATTAATAGCTTTATTCTCTAATATTTTACCTATTACATAAAGTAAGACAACCATTAGTCCTTCATGATGTTTTCCAAGAAGATAAGCCCCTACAGCGGAGATAGTAATAAGCAAGTTTTCATCAATATTATGACTTTTAATTATCTTAGTTATAGCTTTAATAAATGTTTTATATAAAAGTAAAATATAGGCACAAAGCATAAATAATTCTTTTAAAAGACTATTTTTTATAATTAAACTTAAAATTAAAGCAATTATTCCAAGTATTAATCTAACTATTTCATAATCTTTTTTAGTACTAGTATCTTTTTCTTGCATTACTATACAATCAGGTTCAACACTTCGGACTATTTTTCTAATTTCTCCGATGGGATTATTTAACTTTGTTTTAAAGCTTAGAGTTAGGGTATTAAAATTAACTTTTACATCTTCATAATCTTTATTGCTTTCTAGAGCATCTTCTATTCTTTTAGCACAATTAGCACAGTCTAATTTATTTAAATAATATTTATAATTCTTCAACATGGTCACGTCCTATCTCAAATAATTTAATTACATGATTATCATGCAAACTATAATAGACAACTTTTCCTATCTTTTTACTTTTAACTAGTTTAGCTTGCTTTAAAATACGCAGTTGATGGGATATCGCCGATGGAGTACTATTTGTTATAAAAGCTAAATCATTGACACATAATTCACTTAATTTTAAAGCATAAATTATTTTAATACGAGTACTATCGCCAAATATTTTAAAACACTCTGCAATATCAAATAAAATATCGTCATCTAACATTTTCTTTTTAACTTTTTTAGCTAATTCTTCATTAACACATATACAATTTTCACATTGACATTCTTTCATTTAAATTCTCCTTAATATATGAATATCTGTTCATATATTAAATTATATGCCTATTTAAAATTTTAGTCAACTAGTATTGATTAAAAATATATATATTTACTATTTTTCTTTTAAACATATTTTTTCATTTAAAAATGATGGGAGAGATACCCATCTATTATTTTGCCTAAGTATAATATTAGAGCTACTTAGGCAAAAAATTATATTACAACTTCATATGGCCTGATTTTAGTACCGTCTCCACCATCTTTAAATTGTGTGTCTGCTTTAAGATTTATGACAGGCCTTACTCCATAACCCACTTTACCCACATCACCGGAGCCAAGGACACCTGATGAATTCAGCATAAACACAAAAGCATAAGCACCATTATAGTGAGACGGAGTTAATGTCCAATAATCTTGTCCTGTGTACAAATAAAATTTTTGATTAAAGTTAGTTGATGTTTCCCCTGCATAATAAATTTCATCAGCCGTGATTAAACCTACTGGATAAGTTAATTTGTTGTTACCATTAGTACCAGTCTTAGTAAATAAATTAGCTTGACCACATTTTAAACTTGGTGCTTTACTAGAGTATAATCTATAATATGCTGGATAATATGTTGCATAATATACATCATTTTCATCTCCATCACTGCAAAATCCTGTTTCAGTATCAATATGTTGTAATTGTGCTTGTTCATTTAAATTTGATGTAAAGTAAAACCATACATCTAAGTTTTGCTTTATAGTACTGTCAGAATTTCCATACATATATTTTACATATTTGCCACTGTAATTTGTTGTATTAAACCAAGATTTTGAACTTAATTGAGTACCATCACCAGTTTCAGCAGGCGCATTTGATGTTGTACTTGTACCAGCATATATTAATCTAATAGTTCCATTACCATTAAATCTTATTATTCGCCACCATATATCAGCATTTCCAACTTTACCAAACTTTACCCAATTATAATCGACTGTTCCACGATAATAATAACTTGTTCCAAAATCATCTTGTGTTTCATATATTCCATTTGTTTGTTCATCACATCCACTTGAACATGATGTATTTGCAAAGTTTGGTGTACCACTTCCTTTATGTTTTTCTTTAATATCATCTAACAATTCTGTTGCCGATTTTTGAGGGTTTATATCAAAATATAAATAACATTTAGCCCCTTTTCTTTTTGAATTAACTGTTACTTGTCCATTGTTGTATGTAATAGTTACATCTTCTGCTCTTACATTATTTATGGTACAATAACTATCATTTGTACTATTTCCTATAGGTCTTAATTTATAACCACTTGTAGGTATCTCTGTTCCATTATCAATATAACTAGTCTTATCTTTATTTTGTAAATATACTTTCATTATTTTATAATCAAACTTAGCATAATAAATATCTCCACTTACTATCTGTATACTTTCTGTTACTCTATATTTAGACTTAGTTAAAAATATATTAATAATTATTATTAATATTATTGCTAATATAAAACCTATTACTAAATATATTTTATTACTTCCAATACTTAACTTTTCTATTTTCATTTTATCTTTTCCCTGCCTTCTTTTTATCGTAATATGTTACGACTTTTGATTATATTATAACCGTAATATGTTACGATGTCAATAGGTGATTGTAATGAAATTAGATGCTAAAGAATATAAAGCCAATGATATCTTAAAATTTATAAGACAAAATTTAAACTTAACTCAAGAAGAATTTGCTAAAAGAATAAATGTTAGTAAAAGCTCTATTGAAAAATACGAATATGGCACAGTTAATTATACTTTTGAAACCCTAATTAATATTGCTAAAGAATTTAATCTTAATATAATAATTGAAAGTAACAAAAAAGATTTTTAATAATTTATTTAATTATTATATTAAACGTAAAAATACCACTATAAAAAATATAATGGCATTTTTATTTTGTGAGAGTAATCACAATAT
>CANQTE010000095.1 GCA_947626695.1 uncultured Bacilli bacterium
TTATAATAACTTTAAAAATAATTTTGTCAGAGAAAACTTTTAAAATTGTTGTTAAAAACTTGCAATATATGTTATAATTAATTAGGAGTTGATACCATGAAAAAAGGTTTTGCTTCTATGTATATAGTATATTCATTTTTTCTAATATTTATTGTTATGTTATTATCAGTTTTAATGATTAATAACTATAAGAAAAGTTTTTTAAATACTTTAAAAGAAGATATTAAGACTGAATTAAGTGCTTATAAGCTTCCAAGAAGAGAAAATACGTTAAAAACTGATATTAAGGACTGAAAATTACTTGATATTAAAAAATATTGGTGATATACTATAAATTAGTAAATGAAGGGAGGGATTTTGTAAATGACTAAAGTAGTAGTAAAAAATGGAGACGTTGATGGAGCATTAAAAAAGTTTAAGTCAAAAGTTGCCCGAAGCGGTGTCCCTTCTGAATTAAAAAAGAGAAAGCATTATGAAAAGCCAGGCGTAAGAAGAAGAAACGAAAAGAAAGAGCAATTAAGAAATGCTAAAAAGCATAAAAATAATTATTAAGGAAGATAAATTATGAATGAAAAAATAGCAAATGATTTAAAAGAAGCTATGAAAAATGGTGATAAGTTTAAATTATCAGTATTAAGGATGCTTAAAAGTGCAATTCAACTTGAAAAAACTAATCAAAGAGAAGAATTAACAGACGATACTATTTTAACAGTTATTAAAAGACAAGTTAAAATACGTAAAGATTCTAAAGAAGAGTTTAAAAAATATAATAAAGAAGAAGAAGTTAAAAAACTTGAACAAGAAATAGCTATTTTAAATGAATATTTACCAGAAGAAATGACAGAAGAAGAAATAATAAAAGCAATAGACGAAGTATTTAAGATAGTAAACCCAACAAACATGAAAGATATGGGTAAAGTAATGAAAGAACTTAATACTAAAATAACTAATGCTGATATGTCTTTGGTAAGTAAATTAGTTAAAGAAAGACTTAGTTAATAGGTCTTTTTTTATATACACAAAAAAAGTCGGAAGAGTATTCCAACTTTCCATATGCTTAAGTATGAATTAGAGCTACTTAAGCAAGCTAAATTACAACTTCATAGGGATTGGTAGAAGTGCCTGTTCCACCCTCTTTAAACAGTGTATCAGCCTTCAGATTTATTACTGGGCGCACACCATTCGTAGTATCGTGCACATTGTAGCCGTAGAAGCCGCCAGCGCTACGCACAATGAACACGTACGCACCGCCGCTATCAAAGAATAACGGAGACATTGTCCAGTAGTCTTGCCCAGTATATAAATAATAACCTGAATTAGCAGTATTCCAAACTCCACCCGCAAAGCTTGCTTCGTCAATAGTAATTAAACCTATTGGGTTCGTTAATTTTTGATTTCCTTTTGTTCCTCCACTTGTTGTATATAAATTAGTTGTTGGTGTTCCACATTTAAATGTTGGTTTTTTATTAGTTGCTATTCTATCATATGGTTTAAAATATTGTGTACCACTAGAATATGTTCCATTATCAGCATCATTACAGAAACCTACACTTCCATCCATCTTACTTCCATATGCGCTCTTTAAATTAGTATTATACCAACTATCTAATACACCTTTTATGGTACTATCTGTACTACCGTTCATATATTTTACATAATTTGCACTATTATCTTGCGAATGATATGCAGAAGTAGAACTTAATTGAGTACCTGTTCCACTTGTCTGAGCACTTCCACTTCCAGAATATATTAATCTTATACTACCATTACCATTAAATCTTATTATTCTCCAGTAGAAGTTTCCAATTTTAACCCAGTTATTTGTTGGATTTCCTCTAAAATAATACGTATCTCCAAAATCGTCTTTTCCTTTACAGAACAAACTTCCTGAAGATTTTACACTTGTTACTGATGGTGCATCCTCATATGCAGGGCATCCATCACTTGTGCTATTTACAGTATACTTTCCTAATAATTCTGTTCCTGATGTGCTATTATCTATATCTAAATACACGTAACATTTGGTGCCTTTCTTCTTGATACTAATACTTACCATACCATCTTTATATTTCATTGGTATGTCTTTTAGTTTAGTATCATTTCCAACAATAGTACAATAACTTTTATCAGTATTAACTACGTAGTTTCCGCTTGGTACATCAGTAATACTTTCGTAATTTCCATCACTTGTATCTCCTTTATTTTTCTGTTTATAAAGTGCTAAAACATTTAAATCAGGCACTTTATAATTAACTTCACCACTCACTACTTGTATACTTTGTGTTACTCTATATTTAGCTTTACTTCTATTTATAAATATAACTCCAAATATACTTATAACTACTAAAACTATAATACTAGTTTTAATAAACTTTCCCTTACTTAACTTTTCAATTTTCAATTATCTTTCCTCTTTTCTAATTATCAATAATATTAGAAATTTCTAACTTATACTAAAATTATAAACGTGTTAATCATAAAAGTCAAGAAAAATATCATATTTTTAACGGTAATATTTTATTCATTAAGTATTAATGAGAAAATTATGTTGGTGTTTATGTATGTATAAAGATAGATTAAAAACTTTGAGATTAGAAAAGGGTTTATTACAAAAAGATTTAGCTAATATAATTAATATATCAGAAATATCTTATACTCATTATGAAAGTGAATATTTTATTATGCCTTTAAAATACTTAATTAAGATGTGTGATTATTTTAATGTATCATTAGATTATTTATTTAAATTTAGTGATAATGAAACATATAATGATATGAAAAAAGAATATGAAAGCAAAATATTTTCATTAAGATTTAAAAACTTTAGAAAAGAAAATAATATAACTCAAGTTAAATTAGCAAAAGTTTTAAATACTACGCAGTCAGCGATAGCTAATTATGAAAAAGGAACAAATTTTATTAATACTCCATTTTTATATACTG
Source organism: uncultured Bacilli bacterium (assembly GCA_947626695.1). Lineage (GTDB taxonomy): Bacteria > Bacillota_I > Bacilli_A > RF39 > UBA660 > Caccenecus. The sequence continues at coordinate 2,944 of CANQTE010000095.1, forward strand.
TATGTAAGAAATATAATATATCTGCTGACTATTTATTAGGTAGAATAGATACAAATACTTTAAAAAAACGGTATAATTAATATTAGTAAGGGTGATTAAAATGAATTATAGTGATAGATTAAGAGAATTAAGAGAAGAAAAATTTTTAACTTTAAAGGAAGTTGCAAGTAACTTACATATTAGTCGCAGTGTATATGGTAAATATGAAAGTGAATATGAAATAATTCCAATAAAGCATTTGATTGCAGTAACAAACTATTTTAATGTATCTATTGACTATCTCTTTGGCTTTACTAAAAATATGCACTACTCCGATATTGAAAAGGAAGCAGACAGAAAGAAAATGGGAAGTCGTTTAAAAGAACTTAGAAAAGAAAATAATTTAACACAATCTAAACTTGCCAGTATATTAAATACATTTCAACAAGTTATTGCTAATTATGAAAACGGAAAAAATTTAATAGCAACTCCATTTTTATATACTATTTGCAAAAAATACAATATTTCCGCCGACTATCTTCTTGGAAGAATAGATACAAATACTTTAAAAAACAGTCTAATTAATATTAGTAAGGGTGGGGTTAATGAACTATAGTGATAGATTAAGAGAATTAAGAGAAGAAAAATTTTTAACTTTAAAAGAAGTTGCAAGTAACTTAAATATTAGTCGCAGTGTATATGGTAGATATGAAAAAGAATATTTTATAATTCCAATTAAACATTTAATTGCAGTAGCAAATTATTTTGATGTATCTATTGATTATCTTTTTGGTTTTACTAAAACTATGCACTACCTCGATATAAATAAAGAAATAGACAAGAAAAAAGCAGGAACTCGCTTAAAAGAATTTAGAAAAGAGAAAAACTTAACTCAAGTAGAACTAGCAAATATATTAAATACTATACATCAAACTATTGCCAATTATGAAAGTGGTCTAAACTTAATTGCAACACCATTTTTATATACTATATGCAAAAAATATAATATTTCAGCCGATTATCTTCTTGGAAGAGTAGACAGTCCTAAAAATTTAAAACAATAAAAAATCGTTTGTCGAATTGTGTCGAACGATTTTTCTTGCTTTTTTCTAGGGTTTAGTTGTACAATATAAATGAACATTTAAGACGGGTGCCTGCCTCTGTATTTTCCTTTCCCTTTTTAACCTTTACTGTAATCAGGGGGTTTTAAAAGAAAGGGGCAGAAGGTCATGATTGAAGTAATTCTAATTATGATAATATTATTAAAGATAATTCAAATAATAAAAATGACACTTACCGTCATAAAAGTTAAAATAAAATTTAACTTGACGATAAATGTCTATAAAAACTAAAAATTCTTGTAGGCATTTGTTCTTAAATGTTCTACATTTAAATATTATCATATTTTAATATATATTGTAAATACCATTTTTCCAATTTTTTTTACTATAAATTTGACTTTTT
>CANQTE010000096.1 GCA_947626695.1 uncultured Bacilli bacterium
AAGTTTTGAGAGACAAAAGATAATTATATAGATAGTTATCTTTTTTCATTGTTTTTAAAAACTGTCCACGTATAAGTTTTGGTTATTATTTATATACTGGGCAACACTACTGGACAATGTCTCCGTCTGACTTTTACGGCTCTGCGGCCGTGTTCATTGTGAGTAACAGTGGCCGCCTCGACCGTGCCTATGTGTACGATACTGTGGTTGGTGTGCGCCCAGTAATAAACCTCAAAGCAGATACCAAATTTAAAGAGGGTGGAAATGGTACTTCTATTAATCCATATGAAGTAGTAATATAATATCTTGCTTAAGTAGCTCTAAAATTCATACTTAAGCATAATTTTAGGTGATACTCTCACCTATTTTTATTAATTTATTTTTACTTAATCTTTCATTTATGTATAAAATATGATAAAATACTTTTTGAGGTGTAGTATTATGATAAAGAAAAATATTCAAGAGTTTAAAAAGTTTATAGCAAGGGGTAATGTTCTAGATTTAGCAGTCGGTGTTATTATTGGAGGGGCTTTTTCTTCTATTGTTACAAGCTTAGTTAATAATATTTTAACACCTATAATTGGTTTAGTTTTAGGAGGAGTTGACTTCTCAAGTTTAGCTATTACATTTAAAGATACAAGAATAGAATATGGTGCTTTTATTCAAAGTATTATTGATTTTCTAATCGTCGCATTTTGTATATTTACTATTGTTAAAATAATTAACAAATTTATGCATTTTCATAAAAAAGAAGAAGAAAAAAAAGAACCTGTTAAAAGTGCCGAAGTTATACTTTTAGAAGAAATCAGAGACTTACTTAAAGAAGAAAAAAGCACTAAAAAAAGTAAATAATGATAATTTGTATTGTAGGTCCAACCGGAGTTGGAAAAACTAAACTAAGTATAGAACTTGCTAAAAAATATAACGCGATAATAATTAACTGTGATGCTATGCAAATATATAAAGGCATGGATATAGGAACCGCGAAAATAACTGAAGAAGAAAAAGAAGGTATTCCTCACTTTTTGTTTGATATTAGAGACGTTGATGTTAATTTTACTGTTTATGATTATCAAAAAGAAGCCCGAAGTATCCTAGAAAAATATAAAGGAAGAAATATCATTTTTGTAGGTGGTTCAGGTTTATATCTAAAAAGTGCTTTATATAATTATGTCTTTAAAGAAGAAAAAACACACAATAATTATGATAATTTAAGTAATGAAGAATTATATAATTTAGCTTTAAAAAAAGATAAAAATATGAATATTCATATTAATAATAGAAAAAGATTAATAAGATTTTTAAATAAAGAAAATACAGATAATGAAGAGTGCTTCCAATTATATAAGGCTCTATATATAGGTCTTACTACTGATAGAAATATTTTATATGAAAGAATAAATAAAAGGGTAGATGATATGATTAATGCTGGTTTAATTGAGGAAGCCCGAAGTTTTTATGAAAAGAAAAACAATTCTAAAGCTTTAAATACAGCGATAGGATATAAAGAATTATTTAAATATTTTGATGGTAGTATTAGTTTAGATGATGCGATAGAATTAATTAAAAAAAATAGTCGAAATTATGCCAAAAGACAATATACTTGGTTTAATAATCAAATGGATATTAAATGGTTTAATGTTAATTTTAATGATTTTAAGAGTACTGTTTTAGAGGTAGAAGAATATATAAAACAGTTTAATAGGAGTTAAATTTTGAATAGAATAATTAAAAAAGTTTTAAATGAAGTAGAAAAAAAGGGATTTGAAGCCTATCTAGTAGGTGGGTATGTTCGTGATTTATTATTAGGAAGATTATCTTATGATATAGATATTTGTACTAATGCAACACCCAAAGAATTAATTACCATTTTTCCTTTCGCCTCTTTAAAAAACTTAGGTGGTATCGATTTTAAAATTAAAGAATATCACTTTGAGATAACTACTTATCGCGAAGAAATAAAATATAGTAATCGTCGCCCCATTGAGTTTAATTATATTAATAATTTAGTAATAGATTTAAAAAGAAGAGATTTTACAATAAATGCCATATGTATGAATATTAAAGGTAATATCTTAGATTTAGAGCATGGTTTAGATGATTTAACAAATGGTAAAATTGTCGCGATTGGTGATGTTGATAAAAAATTTAAAGAGGACCCATTAAGAATGTTAAGAGGTATTAGATTTGCAACTATTTTAAATTTTAAATTAGATACAAGTATAATAAATGGTATAAAAAAACATTATAAAAAAATAGCTACTTTATCTAAAACTCGTATCAAAGAAGAATTAGATAAGATATTATTATCTAATAATGTTAAAAAAGGATTAGAATTATTAAATATGTTTGGTATTTTATCTTTATTAGAAATATCTTATAATGATATAGTTCCTACTTCAAGTATTTTAGGCATGTATGCTCAAATAGATATTAAAGGAAATTTTGCTTTTAAAAAAGAAGAAAAAAATAGTATAAATAATATTAAAGAAATAATTAAATATGGAGATATTACCAAAAATATTGTCTATAAATATGGGCTTTACTTATCTCTTGTCGCAGGCGAAATATTAGGAATTAATAAAGAAAAAGTAAATAAAATATATAAAGAACTTCCTATTCATGAAAGAAAAGATATTAATATTAAAGCAAGTGATATTGTTACTACTCTAAAAATAAAAAATGCTAAAATAAGTATTGTAATGAAAGACTTAGAAGAATTAATAATAAATGGGGTTATTAAAAATAAAAAAAGTGATATCTTAAAATATTTAAATCTTAATAAAGTAAGGTGGATATGATGGATACTAAAATATTTAAAATTCCTAAATATGTTACAAATAGTTTAATTATTAAAAAAGCTTTAGAATTAAAACTATCTTTAGAAGAATTTTTAATGTTAACATTCTTTGATAATGATTATAATAATTATTTAGATATAGATAGACTAAGTAATAATATAGGCTTAAAATTAGAAGATGCTTATAAAGTATTTAATAGTTTAATTTCTAAAAAATTAATTAGTTTAGAAACAACTAAAGATATTGAAGGAAGAATGATAGAAAAAGTTAATTTAGATAATTTTTATAATATGCTTTCAGTAGAAAGAACAGAAGAAAAAAAAGAAGAAATAAAAACAGATATCTTTACTTCTTTTGAAAAAGAATTTGCAAGACCTATATCTAGTATGGAATATGAAATTATTAATGCTTGGTTAGAGAAGGGATATACTGAAGAATTAATAAAAGGAGCTTTAGGGGAAGCTGTTTATAATGGGGTAGTAAAACTTAGATATATAGATAAAATATTATATGAATGGGGAAAAAAAGGATTTAAAACTATGCAAGATGTAAATTCTTATATGCAGAAAAAAGAAAATAATGAAGTAAATAATGAAAGAAAGGAATTATTTGATTATAATTGGTTAGATGATGAAGAGTGAGTATTTAATTAAAGGACTTGATTTATTATATCCTGATGCTATATGTGAATTAAATTATAATAAAGATTATGAATTATTAATCGCGACTGTTTTAAGTGCCCAATGTACTGATAAAAGAGTTAATATAGTTACTAAAGAATTATTTAATAAATATGATATATTTAGTTTAAAAGATGCTAAATTAAGTGATATAGAAAGTATTATTAGACCATGTGGCTCTTTTACTAAAAAAGCTTATTATCTTAAAGAAATAGCTAAATCTTTAGTAGAAAATTATGAAGGAAAAGTTCCAAATAATAGAGAGTATTTAGAAAGTTTACCAGGAGTTGGCCGTAAGACTTGTAATGTTGTTTTAGCAAATCTTTTTAATGTACCTACTATCGCGGTTGATACTCATGTTGCAAGAGTATCTAAAAGATTAGGTTTAGCAAATGAGTTTGATGATGTCTTAACTATTGAAAAAAAACTAATGAAAAAACTCCCTAAAGATAAATGGAGTAGAGTACATCATCAATTAGTTTTATTTGGAAGATATAATTGTAAAGCCATAAAACCTGATTGTATTAATTGTATATTTAAAGATTATTGTAAAAAAAAGAATTAAAAAAAGATTTACATTTATATAAAAATATAATATACTTAATTTAAGCGAGACACTTATTAGTGCTTGCCTAAAAAAATTGTTTTTTTAAGAAGCGCCTTCTTTGAAGTAAATTTGAGGCGCTTTAATATGGAACTATTTATTTAAAAATAATTTGTAATATTATAATTATTATTAAAAGAAAATCTAAAAAGCTTATCTTTTGCATAATAACCGCCTCCAATCATGAGGCAAGCACCACCAAATACCCCCTGTAAGGCAATGCCGTCAACTTAAGGATAATAGAAAAGATAATAGAAATGTTGCTATTATTTTTATTTTGATTTAAAAT
>CANQTE010000097.1 GCA_947626695.1 uncultured Bacilli bacterium
ATACTAGTATCTATTTTATCATCATTACTAGTTATATTTAAACTATCTTTATTACTTATAAATGATAAAAGAGTAACCTCACTATTAACTTCAACATCTAAATTATCTATTAATTTAATATTAGAAGTATTATTAGAGATATCATTACTATTATTAATATTAGAAGTATTATTAGTTTTATTTGTCTTATTTACTTTATTACTTGCATTGTTATTACTTAAATAATCTATTGAACATATAATACCTATTAATACAATTAATATACATATAAGTATAATAGTTTTTCTACTTTCTTTATTTTCTAACTTTTTCATATACTACTACTCCTTTTTATTCTCAAAACTCTTGTTATAATTATAATTCAAAACTTTAATTATAGCAATTATTAAAATTTAATTTATAACTAAAAAATGATAGGAGAGTATTCCTATCATATCATGCTTAAGTATGAATTAGAGCTACTTAAGCAAGTTAGATTAAATTACAACAACATATTATCAGTTTAAACAGATAATATTATTGAACAGATACAACGTAGGGGTTAGTAGAAGTACCTTCACCTGTAAAAGTAGTATCAGCTTTGAGGTTTATTACTGGCCTTACACCATTATCAGGGTGGATTACAACTGCACCGTAGGCGAGGCCTCCACTACTACCCACAGAGAGTATGCCTGCACCATTGCCACTACTATAGTAATCTGGAGATAGTGTCCAGTAATCTTGATTAGTATATAAGTAATAACCATTATTAATTGTACTTCCAAGCCCTCCAGCAAAACTTGCTTCATCCACAGTTATTAAACCTATTGGGTTCGTTAATTTTTGATTTCCGTTCGAATTACCACTTGTTGTATATAAATTAATTGTAGGTGTTTCACATTTAAAGGTTGGTTTTTTATTAGTAAATATTCTATCATATGGTTTAAACCAATAACTAGAACCAGCATCCGCATCATTACAGAAACCTGCTTCTCCATCCATCTTACTTCCATAAGTACTCTTTAAATTAGTATTATACCAATTATCTAATACACCTTTTATAGTACTATTATCATATTTTACATATTGTGCACTATTAGCTAAACTATTATACGCAGAGGTACCTATTTGAGTACCAGTTCCACTTGTTTCAGCTTTACCATTTCCAGAATATATCAATCTTATACTTCCATTGCCATTAAATCTTATTATTCGCCAATAAAAGTTTCCAATCTTAACCCAGTTATTTGTTGGATTTCCCCTAAAATAATAAGTATCCTTATTATCATTATCTTTTCCTTTACAGAACAAACTTCCAGAAGATTTTACACTTGTTACTGATGGAGCATCTTCATAATTAGGACATCCCTCACTTGTACTATTTACTTTTAACGTTGCTAATAATTCTGTCCCTGACATAGTAGGGTCTATATCTAAATAAACATAACATTTAGTACCCTTTTTATTTATATTTATACTAATTTCTCCATTATTATACGTCATTTTATTTTTAAGTTTAGTATCACTTCCAATAATTGTGCAATAACTTTTATCAGTATTAACAACATATTTTCCAGTCGGCACATCAGTTATACTCTCATAATTACTCTCACTTGTATCTCCCTCAGTTTTTTGTTTGTAAAGTGCTAATACATTTAAATCAGGTACTTTATAATTAACAGTTCCATTAACTATCTGTATACTTTGTGTTACTCTATATTTAGCTTTACTTTTATTTATAAATATAACACCAATTATACTTATAAATAATATAACTATAATACTAGTTTTAATAAAACTTCCTTTACTTAACTTTTCTATTTTCAATTATCTTCCTCTTTTCTAATTATCAATAATATTAGAAATTTCTAACTTATAGTATGATTATAACTGTGTAAATGTAAATTGTCAATAAAAATTCCGATATTTGTCCAAAAAATAACAATGATAAGCTTTTTAATGAGAAAATTATATTGGTGATATAAAATGAATTATGGTAAACAATTAGAAATTTTAAGAGAAAGAGAAGGACTTTCAAAAACTAATATGGCTAAATATTTAAATATAGATATAAGTTTATATGTTAAATACGAAAAGGAAAAGCAAACTATTCCAATAAAACACTTAAATGTTATCTGTAATTATTTTAATGTTTCATTTGATTATATTTTTGGTTTTACTAATAAAAAAATGTATAATAATTATTTAACTGATATAGATTTAATTAAATCTGGTATTAAACTAAAAGAAATTAGAAAAGAAAAAATGTTAACTCAAATACAACTTGCCAAGCAGTTAAACATTGCTAAATCTATGATTGGTGCTTATGAACATGGTGATTTTTTAATATCTACTCATGCTTTATATGCTATTTGTAAAAAATATAATATCTCTGCTGATTATCTTCTTGGAAAAGTAGATAGTCCTAAATATTTAAAAGAAATTTAACAAAATTTATACTGGTGATTAATAATGATTTATGGCGAAAGAATAAAATTTATTAGAGAAAGAATTGGTTTAACTCAGGTAGATATTGCAAAATAATTAAAATAAACAATAAAACTTATAGTCATTATGAAAATGAGGATGACAATATTCCTTTAAAACATCTTATAACTATATGTGATTATTTAAATATTTCACTTGATTATGTATTTAATTTTAGTAAAATTATGCAATATACAGTTATAAATAAAGAAATTGATAGGAAAAAAATAGGAAATAGTCTTAAAAAAATTAGAGAAGAAAATAAATTAACACAAACACAATTAGCAAAAGTATTAAATACAGTTCAACCTGTAATAGTTAATTATGAAAATGGAAAATTTTTAATAGCTACTCCATTTCTATATACAATATGTAAAAAATATAATATTTCTGCTGATTATTTACTTGGCAGAATAGACATAAATACTTTGAAAAAAGATTAATTATTTTCTTTACAAAATTATATTTTATGTATAAAATATTAACTTGAGTATTAGGAATATTAAACCATCTTCGTTCTAAATTTTCTAATACTCTTTTTTATTTAATATGTCTAAAAATACATAATTAGTAAGTAATAAACCTGCACAACCTGGAACAAATATACTACTTCCAATTACATTATCTCTATTAATAGCATTTTCTTTACTAAATACTACAGGTATATTTAAAGAAATATTTTCTTTTCTAAGTTCATATCTTAATTTTTTAGCTAATGGGTCATTAAATGTTTTATTTAAAGTTGTTATTTCTATCTTTGTGGCATCTATTTTTTTACCTAAACCTAAAGCAGTGATTATCTTAATATTATTATTTATCGCATATTTAATTAAAGATATTTTAACTTTTATATCATCGCAAGCATCTATTATATAATCATAATTATCATTAATATAAGTATTAAAATTATCGATTGTTATTAATTTATTAATAGTTTTAATATTTATATTAAGATTAATACTTAAAGCTCTTTTAAGTGCTTCATTTACTTTAGAATTACCAATATTATTAGAATTTGTTATTATTTGTCTATTTAAATTAGAAATATCAATTATATCTCCATCAATAATAGTTATATTACTAAAACCACTTCTAATTAAAGCTTCAAAGGCAAAGCCTCCAACACCACCTAAGCCAACTAATAATATTTTAGTATTTTTAATTTTTTCTAATTCTTCTTCACTAATAATTTTAAGTAATCTATCAAACATAATAACTCCTAATTCAAAATAAAAACCCAGAGAGAAAGTCTATTTGTCGATAAAATCCCGCGCACTCGCAGGTGGTAAGAAACATATATACTTCTGGATTCTGGCAAATCAAGACCAGCATTCAACTCCATATATAATTATTCTCCCTAAATTATCTCATAGTCGGTTTTATGTAAAATAGACTATATCCTCCAGGTAATATTATTATAGCATATATCACCTTTATTATTCAATAAGTATTTCATTAATTTATAAAAATTTTACACTTAATAATTTTATATTTAGTTATCTGATAATAATGCTCTCTTTAAATCTTTTCTATTGTCATAACTTGGGTATTTATCGGGGTTCTTTTTTATTTCTTCGACTTCTCTTAAGGCCTCTAATAATTGTTTACTAGGTTTTGGGTTTACTATTTCAAAAGGTATGCCATCTCTTTTAACAACTTGAGCTAAAAACATATTAATAGCCGTATTCATATTTAGGCCTAGTCCTTTTAAAATATTAGTAGCCTCTTCTTTTATTTGGGCATCAACATTTACTTTTATTAATGTAGTCATTTTTTATCTCCTTACTTAACAATTATTTTTATAAATGTCAATGTTTATTTTAAGAATCTCGCCATATTTCATACCAATTCTTTAAATTAGTTAAGCCATCCCCGGCAATACTTTTAATTAAA
>CANQTE010000098.1 GCA_947626695.1 uncultured Bacilli bacterium
AATTATGAAATAAATAAAGAGGAAGAAGAAAAGGTTGAAGTAATAGAAGAGGTAGTAACTCCTCCAGAAATAGTAAAAGAAAATAAGATAATAATAGATAAAAATATAATTTTCGTATTAGTAATAATTATTATTGTATTATATATATTAAGAGTATTATTTAGAAAGAAAAGGAGATAAATATGCGAAGAAAAATAGTTTTACTTATTCTAGGAATATTAATAATCGGAGCTGTAAGTTTATTATTTATAAGAAATAGAACCCTACATGAAAGTACACCTAAGATATTAACCGACAAAAAAGTATTAGTAGTATATTTTTCTGCTCAAAATCATACTAAAGAAGTAGCAAAAAAAATTGCCAATAATATTGGTGCCGATATATTTGAAATAGAACCTGTTGATAAATATACCGATGATGATTTAGATTGGACTGTAATTGATTCTAGAGTATCTAGGGAAAATGAAGATGCTAATTTAAGAAATATTGAACTTGTAAAAACTAAAGTTGATAATTGGGATAGTTATGATGTAATATTATTTGGCTATCCTATCTGGTGGGGAGAAGCAGCTTGGCCTGTAAATAATTTTATAACATCTAATGATTTTACTGGAAAAACTGTTATTCCGTTTTGTACATCAGTATCATCAAGTATTGAAAATAGTGTTAAAAAATTAAAAGAAATGGCAAAAGGAGGAGATTGGAGAGAAGGAAAAAGATTTGATAGTAATGCAAAAGATGAAGAAATAAAAATGTGGACTGATACTTTAAAATAAGGAGGAAATATAATGGAAAAAAGTAAAGTTTATTTTATAAAAGATATTAATGAGAGTAATTTAGTTAAAATATATGAAGCTCTAAATTATCCTTTAAAGGGGAAAGTAGCCGTTAAAATATCAACAGGAGAAATGGGTGGAAATAATTATTTAAAGCCTAGCTTAATTAAAGATTTAGTAAATTCTGTAAATGGAACAATTGTAGAATGTAATACTGCTTATGCTGGTAAAAGAAATACTACAGAAGAACACGAAGAAACTATTAAAGCTCATGGCTTTTATGATATCGCGGATGTTGATATTATGGATAGAGATGGAAGCATGGAATTACCTGTTGTAGGAGGCAAACATTTAACAGTTAACTTAGTAGGTAAAAATTTAGCTAACTATGATAGTATGATTATGTTATCTCATTTTAAAGGTCATGCTATGGGAGGCTTTGGAGGAGCCCTTAAAAATATGAGTATTGGAGTATCTTCTAGTGCTGGAAAAACTTTAATTCATACGGCCGGAAAAACAAATATTCCTGCTGAACTTTGGAATAACTTACCAGAACAAAATGCTTTTTTAGAATCTATGGCCGAAGCTGATAAGGCAGTCATGGATTATATGAAAGATATAGTGTATATAAATGTTATGAATAATTTATCTGTTGATTGTGATTGTGATAGTAATCCTGAGGCCCCATGTATGGAAGATATTGGAATACTTGCAAGCTTAGACCCAGTTGCTTTAGATGAAGCATGCCTTGATTTAATTTATAATTCTAAAGATTTAGGACGTGACCATTTTGTAGAGCAAGTAGAAAGACAAAATGGTAGATATATTACTGTTTATGCTGAAAAACTTGGTATAGGTAGTAGAGGCTATGAAATAGTTAATATTTAAAAAGTTTATGGATTTTAAAAATATTAATTGGGAAAAAGATTATAATCTATTTTTAGATTATTTATATAGTATTAAAGATATTAAATATAAAGAATTTAATAGTAAAATAATTACAACTAACTATGAAATATTAGGAATAAGAATACCTATTTTAAAAAAGATAAGTAAAGAAATATTTAAAGGAGATTATAAAAGTTTTTTAAATATTCCTAATAAGTATTATGAAATAGTTATGCTTAAAGGTTTTATTATAGGGTGCATTAATAATTTACAAGAATTAGATAATTATTTTAATGATTTTATTAAATTAATAGATAATTGGGCTATCTGTGATAGTTTTTGTGCTAGTCTAAAAATAGTTAAAACTAATAGAGAATATTTTTTAACTATTATTTATAAATTAGTTAATCTAAAAAGTGAATATATAATTAGAGTAGGTTTAGTTTTATTATTAGACTATTATGTTTTAAAAGAATATTTAGAAGATATATTTAATATTCTAAATAAAATAAATAGTGATTTATATTATGTAAATATGGCTAAATCATGGCTTATATGTGAAGTGTTTACTAAATATGAAAAAGAAGCATTACTATTTTTAGAAAATAATAATTTAGATAAGTTTACAATTAATAAAGCTATAAGTAAAATAAGAGATAGTTATAAAGTAAGTGAGAAAATGAAAAAATATGTTTTAAAATTTAAGAAGTGATAAGGTGAAAAAATTAGATATTATTTATGAAGATAAAGATATTTTAGTAGTTAATAAAGAAGCAGGATTACTTACTATAAGTGATGGTAAAAGCGATAATACTTTGTATAGTGAAGTAAGAGAGTATGTTAAAAAGAAACATAAAAGCAATAAAATATTTATTGTTCATCGCCTAGATAAAGATACATCAGGAATAGTTTTATTTGCAAAAAATGAAGAAATAAAAAGATATTTACAAGATAATTGGACAAGTTATAAAAGAGAATATATTGCTATTTTAAATGGTGTGTTAAAAACAAAAATAGGTGTTATAAAAAATTATTTAAAAGAAAACAGAAGCCATTTTGTATATGTATCAAAGGATAAAAGGGGAGAATATGCTGAAACTTTATATAAAGTAATTAAAACTACTAATAATAAAACTATTGTTAAAATAAATATTATTACTGGTAAAAAACATCAAATAAGAGTAGGTTTTGCAAATCTTGGCTATCCTATCATGGGTGATAAAAAATATGGACTTAATAATTATCCCAAATTGTGTTTGCATGCCTCTAAATTAGAAATAAAAATAAATAATAAAACTTATGTGTTTTCATCTAAAATACCTTCCTATATAAATAAATTTATTAAATAAGCTACTTTTTAGAAAAATAATATGATATAATTTAATTACTCAAGGGAAGTATAATTATGAAGAAAAAAAATAATGTTGTTGCATTTATTATAGCTTTAATTGTTGTAATAGGCATATATTATCAAGATGAAATTAGAAGTTTTTTAGTTGAAAATGTTCCATTTTTTAGAGTTTCTTATGCTTTAGAAGATATACCAGAATATAATGGTAAAGAATTTGTTTATATAAATAATAATGAACCAAATTTTACGGAAGAAGATTTTAAAAAAGAAGAATTAGAAATATATAGCAATTTAGATTTATTATCACGGGCTGGTGTTGCTTTTGCTAAAGTTGGAATTGAGACTATGCCTACAAGTAAAAGAGAGAGTATAGGTATGGTAAAACCTAGTGGGTGGCATACAGTTAAGTATGATTTTGTTGATGGTAAATATCTATATAATAGATGTCATTTAATAGGATTTCAATTAACAGGGGAAAATGCCAATGAAAAAAATTTAATTACATGTACTAGAAGTACTAATACTGGAACTATGTTGCAATATGAAAATAAAGTTGCCGAATATGTAAAAAAGACTAATAATCATGTTTTATATCGTGTAACTCCCATATATGAGGGAAGTAATTTAGTAGCTAGTGGTATTGAAATGGAAGGCTTATCAGTTGAAGATAATGGTAAAGGAATAAAGTTTCATATATATGTTTATAATGTTGAAAAAGGCGTTAAAATAGATTATAAAACAGGGGATAGTAAAGAAGTAGATTAATAATATTTACTTTTTTTAAATGTAATAAAAAGAAAAACCTTATATTAAAGGTTCTCATAATTAAGTATTTATAATAAATTTATTACTACTAGCTTCATTTTCAAACGTGTCGAATTCGACACCTATGAGATTTTCATTATTTAATTTTTCACATAATCTTAGATAAGCAATTGTTAATTCTTATAAACAAAAAACTAATCCATTTTTGAATTAGTTATATATAAACTCGTAAACTTTAAGTTTCCGAGTAAAATTCTTTTTGGTAGCGACGGAGGGAATTGAACCCCCGACCTATCGGGTATGAACCGACCGCTCTAGCCAGCTGAGCTACATCGCCAAATAACTTAAATGCATTACTAATATATCAAAATATATTAATAAAGTCAAGTTTTTTATAGATTTTCAGCCAAAAAGAGTAAATTTAAA
>CANQTE010000099.1 GCA_947626695.1 uncultured Bacilli bacterium
TACTAAAAATACAAAAAATAAATATACAACTAATTTAAGACGCAGTTACTAAATTTCACTAAGTTGACGGCATTGCCATATAGCGGGATATCCTAAATATTTTAGAGAAAATTTATAAACACCTTTTATATCTTTTTTTTGCAATTTTATATAATCTACATTATTGTTGGCATCTCCTTTGGTAACATAATATTCATTTATACTTACAACTCGGTGGACAATAATTTGATTTTGATATTGAAAGACAATAATATCACCGGGTACGATGTTTTCTTGCGCTTTATAAATAACAACATCGCCTCTTTTAAAAGTGGGCATCATACTATTTGATAAAATAGCAATAGGTTTATAAGTAAATAATCCAAGCATGAATAGGACGAGAAAAATAGATGCAGTAATAGCAATAGGATATATATTTAATCTTGGAGAATGATATATAGTTTTTTTATTAAAAATGAAGTATTTAAATAAATAGTAAATTATTAAAACTTTAATGATAGCAAAGGAACCTTCAATGAACCAATTTGTATAGGGGATAATTGGTAGAATAGTTTTAGGTATTTCATTAAATATTTTAATAATTATGGAAGTTTTATAATGGAAATTTAGGGATAGATAAGTATAGAGAAAATTTTCTACAATAACAGGTATAATTATAGAAGCAAGATAATGGAAAAAAATGATGTTATGAGAAGTATTTAAAGCTTTAAAGTTAATTTCACTTAAGATAATAATAATTGTTATTAAAGTGCTAAAAATAAAATTATTTTTATTGCTTCGAAGAAGTTTGAAGCGTATTATTTCAATACTACATAGGGGTAAAAAAACTTTCCATAAACTTGCTAAAATATTAATTAATGAATAATTAGAAATATTTTTATTGAAGCCAAAAATAAGGCCACTTGCTAAATAAAGTATAAAAAAGATAATAGATATAGTTAAAGCAATATTAATTTCTTTTTTCTTGGAAAGTTTTAGATTTTGATAATAAAAAATAATTAGAATAATTAAACTAAAAAAAGGTTTAAAAAAATTAATATAAAAATTATTAGTATAAAAAAGAATTTCTATTATAGTATAAATGATTAGATAAGCCAATAATGATTTATTTTTAAGCAGTTTTCTTTTGAACATACTCTATTATCCCCGTTAAAGTTTTAGTTTTAACATCGGGAATTTCCTCAGTAGTTTTAACATATGTTACTGTAACAATAAGGGTAGTTGAATCTCCAGCTTTTAAGTCTTTTTTAAGTTCTGATGTTGTATAGTTAATTTCTTCAATTCCATCGATTTCTTCTGTGAATATTATTGTTTGTAATTCAGCATCAATAGTTCCTAAATTTTCTATGGTAATTTCATAAATAATTTCATCACCTGGTTTATTAAGTTTAGCCGAGAAATTAACAGAATCTTTAGTAAAAGTAGGTGTTCCAGCATCACAACCATCAGATATTTTGGTAGCAGTTATATTTGTTATTCGAACGTCCCATTCACTAGTAATTTCTGCAACACCATTGATAGTAAAATCAGTTGCAAATGTAGAATAACCAACGGCCATTAAAATAATAGTTGCAAGAAAGAAGATAATAATAAATCTTTTATTTTTACGCAATTTATATTCTCCTTTCTATTTAGCTTGTTAAAGTTAAATTTGAAATAGCATTTGCTATCTCACTTGTAATTTATGTTAAAATAAATAATTGGTATTGTTGTTTGTCCTGTGATAGTTAAAAAAATTTTTAAATGGATAAAGTTATTATTTATTATTAAAGTAAATGTTAAATAGATAAAAAAACTAACTGTTTTAAGTTAGCGTTTAATTTAAAGAAATGATATAGGGATTATTTTGGGTACCATCACCTTCATTATATTTAAGAGTAGAATTTAAGTAAATAACAGGATAGATAGAATATTCGACATTAGCTTTATTATCAGCAATATGTCCTGCTGGTTCTAAAAAATTAGCGTTACTCGGAAGAGAATCACAAGGATTTATAGTCCAAGAATGAGTTTTTATCTCATCATATAACCAATTATCTTTAGAACATTTATAATAATCCATTAATTTAGTAGTTCTAGTACAACTAGTTGATGGATTAGCTAAAATATAATCACTAATATTCATTAAGCCAACATAATATTTTTCTTGGGTTTCTTTTTTCTTTTCCTCAGAATATATATTTTCGGCATCAAGTAAATAGTTGGTAGTTCCTATATTCCAATTAACTTTTTCTAAAATAGAAGTATCTAAATTATTTAAATAGTCACTATTTAAGTAATTATTTAAGCTAGAATTTTCCCAATTGTTGATGTTTTTGCCATCCCATTTAAATTCACCAATACTATTAGCTTTTATTAATTTAATAAGATTTTTTTGTTCTAATTCAAATATTCCAATTATTCGCCATAGCTCATTATTTAACAAAACATAGTTATTAGGGGAACTGCCCTCAAAACGGTAACCATTTTCTTTTGTTAAGCAATTATTGGTGGAGTTTTTATCAACACATATTTTATTTAATAAGTAATTATTAAAAAGAGAATTTTCATTTTTATTAATTTTTTCTTTAAGGTAATCAATATTATAAGTGTCTAAATCTTTAATGGAAATATTTGCATTTTTTAAAGCTTGGCTTACAGTTTCTTGGGTGTTATCATTATACTTAACAATTACTTTATCGCTTTTTATACAATTATAAGAATAAGTGTAATTTTCATCTTGATAAAATTTTTCTAAAGCTTCAGCACAAGAAAGGTTATCTCTTGCTACTAAATCAATTATTTCTTTAATTTCTTTTTTGCTTTCTTTAACAGAGCAAGCAAATTTTGTTCCTTTCCAAGTAGTAACTTTTTCATTATTATTGCAATGATAATGATTTACAAATATGCCTTTATCAATATAATAGGTGCTATTATCGTTAAAATTCTCTCTTACTCTTAATAATGGGCTATTGTCAAAAATTTTTGCTTGTATTGTATCAAGTGCAATACCACTAGATAAAACTCCTAGAACAATCAATGTAATTTTTAAACTTTTCTTCATATTTTTTTTCACTTTCTAAAATATTTTTATTGCCTAAATTATAGCATACACTGTTTATGATTACAATTAAAATATAAGCATAGTTTTAAATTACATTTAACATCATTTACATAACAAAAACTAACGTTTTTGTTAGCATTTATTACAATTGTAAGTTAATTTTCCGAGTATCAAGCAAATTTGGAGCGATAACTTTATTTATATGAAAAATTATACTTCCTAGATAAACTAATGATAGTAATTTTTTGCATTTTATCATGGGAGTGTAGATATTTTTTTCTGATTTTGTTATAATTGTCTTAATAAAGCAAAACGATTATAAACATCATTTAAGACAATTAGGTATAGGAGGATTTATGTTAGATATTAATTTTAATCAAATAATTGAAATGATTGAAAAAAGAAAAAATAATGCTTATATAAAAGTTAATGAAGAAATGATTTTGCTTTATTTAGAGGTTGGTAAATTTTTATATGAATTAAAAGAAAAAAGTGGATATGGCGATAAAATTACAACAAAAGCAGCAGATTTTATAAAGAATAATTATCCTACTATTAAAGGATTTAATAAAAGAAATATAGAAAGAATGATTCAATTTTATACTACTTATAAAGATGATGAGATTGCGACACCACTGGTGACGCAATTATCGTGGACTAATAATCTTCTTATTTTAAGTGGTGCTAAAACAAAGGAGGAAAGACACTTTTATTTGCAATTATCTATTAAAAATAATTATTCTAAAAGAGAATTAGATAGGCAAATAACTTCATCATATTACGAAAGATATATGTTATCAGATGGTAAACAACTACCTGCTACTAATAAAACAGTTGATGAAGATGATTATCCTAATACAAGAATTTTAGATATGTATAGTTTAGAATTTTTAGATTTGCCTAATGAATATACTGAAAAAGATTTTAAAAATGCTATAATTAAAAATTTAAAAGATTTTATATTGGAAGTAGGGAAGGATTTTACTTTTATTGGAGATGAATATAGAGTCCAAATTGGTAATCACGATTTCTTTATTGATAAAGTGAACTTTAATGAAATGTGAACTAAAACACTAGATGCTTTTAATACCTAGTTTTTTTATACAAGTA
>CANQTE010000100.1 GCA_947626695.1 uncultured Bacilli bacterium
GTGAAATAGAAAAAATAGTAGTTGATTATTTAAGTCATTAACTACTATTTTACCCCGAAAAATTTTTTACACCCTTTTTTTTCTCATACTTTGTCCTGACTTTTGTCCTTTTTTTTCCTTCTCTTGCATATATTTCTACCAGGTCCTCCCTGGACCTCATCCCTCCTCTCTCCCTGTTGCGACCATCCCACCCCCAAAATATTTATTATTTTTTTTTGCCCCAATTTTTATGCTATTATTATAACGTGAAGGAGGAAGAAGATGAAAAATCTTAAAAGGTTATTAGGTTTAATGGCTATATCTGGATTTGCTTTCGGATTTGCTGGTAATGTTAATGCTTTAAAAGCTGATACAGTAGCTACTGTAACTGACACTGATGGTCAAGTACATGAATATACAACTGTATTTCAAGCAATTAAAGGAGTATTAACAAACAAGGACCAAGACGCAGTAAAAAATGTTACAAGTAATAAGATTGTCTTAGAAAAAGATGGAGTATATACTCATACATCTGGAAATCAAATAATTAATAGTACAGTTACTATTGATTTAAATGGACATGATATTACAATCGATGCAGAAACTGCACATGGTTTCATTATTGAAGACAAAGGAAAATTTGAAATCACTGGTAGTGGTTCAATTATTATGAAAGATGCAGGAAGTACTTTAGAAGATTCATTATTTAATGTTTCTACAGGTGCAACAGTTACAGTTGGTAAAAATGTAAATATCGACTATACTGGTTCACTTGCTGAACACGAAGTATTTGCTATCGCAGGTGGTACAGTTACATTTAATGGTGCTATAACAGCTGCTCCAAAAACTGCATTTGCTATTAGTAATGCAAAAGGAACTAACTTAACTTTAAATGCAACTACTGTAAAAAGTGAAGAAAACATCGTAAACGTTGATGTTGCTGCAACAAAAACTAACAATGCCATTATCAATGTTAAAGGTGGCGAATATACATCTGTTAAAGGTGGTTTAGTAAGTAATGGTTATGCAACATGGAATATTACAGGTGGAAAAGTTACTGCTAACATGAGAGGTGTTGTTGTTAACAAAGGTATTGTTAACATCAGTAAGGATGCTACTATTATATCAAAAAATGATACTGCTATTGATATGACTACAGATACTGAAGACCGTACAATAAATATTACAGGTGGTACAGTTACTACTGAAGGTGACGACAAATACGCTGTATTAATTAATGGAGAAAAAGGAACATTTACTATATCTGATGGTAAATTAAACAGTGGTGAAGATACAAAAGATACAGAAAGTGAAGTTATACATGCTTTACCTGCTATCAAAATCACTAATGCAAGTTCTAAATTCTTAACTAGTCATGCTGGTATGTTAACTGGTGGACATTATCTATATGCTGTTGTTGACGATGTAGATACTACTGATAGTTCTCATTATACTGGAGAAGCTGCACAAAAATATCTTGTTAAAGAAGGTTATGAAGTAACAGTTGACCCTGCAGATAAAAACTACAAAGTAATTTCTAAAGTTGGTACACCAACTGACGAACCAAGCACAACTGAACCAGGAACAACTACTCCAGGTACAACTGATAAACCAGGAACATCTACTGGTGACGAAACAACAAGTAAAAACCCTAATACTTATGATGGAATTATGAGTTATGTAACTCTTGCAATTTCTAGTCTAGGTGCTTTAGGATTTGCTACAAAGAAAGTATTATTTTAGTTAATATAGATTAAACCAATAACCAAATGAAGTCAGGTAAAACCCCTGACTTTTTCCTTTGCCTAATAAAAAAATAGAGTTTTCTATTCTCTATTTATTAAAATAATTCGCTATGACTACCAGTTGCTACTAATAAAAGATTAAGCATATTATCTTCATATTGATAAATTAATAACCAGTCCGGCTCTATATGACACTCTCTACAATCTTTATAAGTTTTGTCATTTATTAGATTATGGTCCTTATACTTTGGCTCCAAAATTTCATGCCTTGCCAGTCTATCTATTATTTCGTCAATTTTATCTAAATCTTTGCCTTGTTTCCATATTTTTTTGTATTGCTTTTTAAATCTGCTAGTTAAAACTAACTCACATTTGCCGCTAGTCATTTATTAACGCTTTCCTTAATTCTTTTACGTCCTTATACGTATCTAGCTTTATCTTTCCATTTTTATAGTCTTCTACTTCTTGTAGAGCCTCTAATAATTCTTCACTTGGTGCTGGTGCCAGTTTAGGTACAAAAGTTAGACTTTGTTCTCTTTCACATTGTCTTAAAAACATATTAATCGCAGAATTAGTACTAGTACCTAAGCGTCTAAATAAACTATCTACACTTTTTTTCAAATCTTTATCAATTCTAATAGTCATATTGGTTGTGTTAGATAAAACGTTCATAAAAAATCACTTCCTTCTCTTTAATGATACTATATTTTAGTTGTATTGTCAAGTGCAATATATTTGCAATTTACTTGCAAAAGTATTACTTACTATATATTATGTGTTACAGAAAAAAGTATATACCATATAAAGGTAAATTTTCAAAAAATGCACAATCATTGTGCAAAATGCACCCTCCAAAAGTCAAAAATGCACAATATTTTGAATTTATTGTGCATTTTTATTTACTCTTAAGAAAAATTATGTTAAAATTTATCTAGGAGATGGAATTATGCAACCACTTAAAGTTGATAAGTTACCTATAAACTATAATATTGATAAAGAATTATTATCTTTAATCGCCGAAGCTAATCAAAAATATGGTGAATATAAATCTAATTTAAAAAATAGTAAATTCGATTCAAAATTTTTCCTAGATTCTATTATTTTAAGTGAAAGTTTAAAGTCAACCCAAATTGAAGGAACACAAATATCACAAGACGAAATGTATTATTTAAAATATATGCCTAAAACGGATGATACAAAAGAAATAGAAAATTTAAAAAAAGTTATTGAATACGCTAAAGATAATTTAAAAAAACAAAAGAAAATCGACATATATTTCTTAAATACTATTCATAAGATTTTATTAGACAGTGTAAGAGGAAGTAATAAAGATCCAGGAAAAATTAGAAATATTCAAAATTGGATTGGACCCAAAGGATGTACAATAGAAGAAGCAATATTTGTTCCACCAGCACCAGAAGATGTTCCAGTACTTTTAGATAATTTATTTGATTATATGAATAATTTATATATAGACCCAGTATTTATAAATATGGCAATTTCTCACTCCCAATTTGAAACTATTCACGCATATAGAGATGGAAATGGGAGATTAGGGCGGGCTTTAATACCTATACAACTAGCATTACTTACAGACGAAGAACCAATATTATTCCTTTCGGAAGTAATAGAACTATATAAACCTAGTTACCATAAATTTTTAAATGAAGCACGAACTGGTAATATGTTAGGTTTTATTAAATTTTTTCTCCAATGTATAATTGAACAGTGTAATAGTAATATAGCTAAAATTAATAGAATAGAAAAAATTTATCAAGAAGATATGAAAGTAATAGAAAAAATAAATAGTACTGCAATTTATAGAATAATGCCTGCGATTATGCACCAAGTAGTATTTACAAAAAGAGAAATTGAAGAAGAAACCAAAGTCTCAAGAAATACTGTATCTACATTAATAGATAAACTAGAAAAGATAGGTATTTTAGTTAAAGATGCTACTTATGCAAAATTAGCTTATAGATATAATAAAATATATAATGTTTTTGTAGGGAAAGATATTTTCTAAATTAATTGATAAAAAGTATTTACCAAAATTAAATATAGTGCTATTATCTAATTGTAGAACATTTAAGAACAAATGCCTACAAAAAATTTTTCATTTTTTTACGACATTTATCTGACTATCCATTTTGATGCAGATAAATATTATTTTTATTTTAGCTTAAAAGACCACAAAAAAATTGTAAAAAAGTATTTACAATATATATTAAAATATGTTATTATCTAAACGTAGAACATTTAAGAAC
>CANQTE010000101.1 GCA_947626695.1 uncultured Bacilli bacterium
GAAAAATTTTTGATAGAAGCCTTTATTTAAGGGCTTCTTTTTCATTTTTTCTACATAACTAAATTTTCTACATAAAACGAAAAAAAGAGCATACACTCTTCTTCTCTTTAATTTAAAAAGAACTATCTTGTAGTTCTAATTCTTTTATATGCTTCCTCAGTAGTAGCACCCTCCATTAAATAGCCTATATAAATATATTGTAATAGTTTTAAATTTTCATTATTTATTTCTAAATCGTTTAAATATATAATATTATGACTATCATGGAAAAGAGAAGCTTCTTTTCTAGGTATATAAATATCTTGTAAACACTCTAAACAAATAAAATGTTCATAATTTCCTAATATATGAGTATTAGTATAACCATTTTCTGTAAGTTCACTAAAACCAATAAAGATATATATATCATGAGTACAATTATTTTTTAATACTTCTTGCATATAATTACGCTTTTTTTCTTGTAAAATTTCTTGAGCATTACTTATTTTAACTATTAATCTAACATATTCTTTAATTTTTTCATCTAACATAAGTAATCTTAAACGTTCTTTATCTTTCTCATATTCATCTTGGTCTTGTTTAATTTTAGCTACTAATAAATTTCTGTTATCGTCACTCAAAGTTATAAACCTCCTCTCTTTTAAAAAAACTAATCTTTTATGATTAGTTTCCTTTAACTTGGTTCATTACTTCTTCTGCAAAGTTTTCATTTCTTTTTTCAATTCCTTCGCCTACTTCATAACGAACCATACTTACCATTTCTCCATTATTTTTCTTAATATAGTCATTAACTGATATATCAGAATCTTTAATAAATGACTGTTCAACTAAGCATATTTCTTTAAAGTATTTTTTAATACGTCCTTCAACTATTTTTTCGGCTATATCTGCTGGCTTTCCTTCACCCATAGCAAGCTCTTTTTGAACTGCTCTTTCTTTTGCAATTACATCTTCTGGTACATCTTCTATAAAGACATAATCTGGGTGCATGGCCGCACTTTGCATAGCAACATCTTTTGCTACTTCTTCATTTGCACCTTTAATAACTGTTAAAACGGCAATTCTTCCTCCCATATGTAAATAAGTACCAAAATTTTCATCATCACTTTTTTCTACTACTTTAATTCTTCTTAAGGCTAATTTTTCACCAATTTTAGCAGTTTTAGCAATAATTAAATCTTTAATAGTACCATCAGTACTAGGTAATTCTAAAGCTTCTTCTAAAGTATTTGCATTACTCTCTAAAATAGTATTACCAATTATATCTATCATATCTGTAAATTCTTTATTTTTACTTACAAAATCAGTTTCACTATTAACCTCTAAAATAACTGCTTTATTTCCTTTAACATATATATTAGCAAGTCCTTCCGCAGCAATACGAGATTCTTTTTTAGCACTCTTAGCAATACCTTTTTCTCTTAACCAATCAATAGCTTTTTCAATATCTCCATTAGTCTCCGCTAAAGCTTTTTTGCAGTCCATCATACCTGCTCCAGTTCTTTCTCTTAAGTCTTTAACTTGACTTGCAGTAACTTCCATTTAAATTCTCCTCTCATTTTAAATTACTAATTATTTCTTCTTTTTTCATTGTAGAATAACCTTTAATTCCTTGTTCTTTAGCAATAGTTTTAAGTTCCGCTAAAGTCATATCATTATAATCTACTCTTTTACCTTTAGATTCATGAATATCTTTAACTTCTTCTACATCTCTAGTTTCTTCTTTAATTAATTCGTCCATAGTCTTATGTTCTTTACTTCTTTTATCTTCTTCAGTAACATAATCAACCATTTCTAAACCACGAACTTCACATATGGCATTAGTTAAAACACCTAATAATACTTTAACACTTCTAACGGCATCATCATTACCTGGTATAACATAATCTACATCATCAGGGTCACAATTAGTATCAACAATTCCAATTACAGGTATTCTAAGTTTGCGAGCTTCTCTAATGGCATTAATCTCTTTTTTAGGGTCAACAATAATTAAAGCACTAGGTAACTTAGCCATATCTCTAATACCACAAAGAATTTTATTTAATTTTTCATATTCTTTTTTAAGTCCTATAACTTCTTTTTTAGGTAAAACCTCGAAACGGCCATCTTTTTCCATTTCTTCGATTTCTTCTAAACGTTTAACTCTTCTTCTAATAGTTCGGAAATTAGTTAAAGTTCCCCCTAACCATCTTTCTGTAACATAGTAAGAATTACTTCTTATTGCTTCTTCTTTTGATGCTTCTCCTGCTTGTTTTTTAGTACCTACAAAAAGAAAAGTACCTCCATTTTTAGCAATATCTTTAACTACTTCATAAGCTTCTTCTAACTTTTGGGTAGTCTTTTCTAGGTCAATAATATAAATATCCTCCCTAGTTCCAAAAATATACTCTTTCATTTTAGGATTCCATCTCTTAGTTTGATGTCCAAAATGAACTCCTGCTTCTAATAAATAACTCATAGAAACAACGGCCATAAATTATCCCTTCCTTTCGTTTTTACCTCTTAATAGTTCATCATATTATATCACTTTTTTTAAAAGCACTAGACATAATACTCCCCATTAATGTGTATTTGCAATTTATTTGCCGAGATTATTTTACTATATATTATATAAAATTACAAGAAAAAATGAACAAATTTACCTCTTTATAGCATTTTTCTAAGCATATTTATAATCATAAAGACTATTTCTATTAATATTTTAGCTATAAATATATTTATACCCCTATATGTTAAATATATTAAACCTAAATAATTTAAAACAATTATAATTATATTTAAAGTAATATATTTAGATAATTTATCTTTATAATTAAATTTATAATATATACTACTACTTATAATTTTTGAGATAAGACAAGAAAATAATATATTATTAAAAATAAAGTATAAACCTATAAATAATATATAATCTATTAAAAATATTATAAATAACTTAAATAAAGACTTTAAAATATTTTTATATACTAAATAAGAATCTTTAAATGTATTAAAATGACTTCCTTTATTGTTATTTATATAAATAGTTTCAATTTCTATTTCTTTTATGGGAATATTATTTTTAGGACAAGCAAGTAAAATATTCATCTCATATTCAAATCTATCTCCTTTTATATTTAATAAAAATGGTACTAAATTACTACTAAATACTCGAAGTCCTGTTTGGGTATCATAAACATTTACATTAGTTACTAATTTATATATAAATCTTGTTATACTATTTCCTATTTTACTTCTTAAGGGTACTTTTTTTCCTCTTATTCTTTTACCTAAAACTAAAGTATCTTTATTCTTTTTAGCATAATCTAATAGTTTTAAAGCATCTTTTATTTTATGTTGGCCATCAGAATCCATAGTTATAACATAATAGTCTTTATATTTATCATTTATATATTTTAATCCAGTTTTTAGAGCGTAACCTTTTCCTTTATTTACATCATAACTTATAACATGAGCATACTCTTTAGCAGTATCAAATATTTTTTTAAATTTTGTGCCACTTCCATCATCAACAACAATAGTTATAAATTCTTTATTTATTGTTTTTAATAATTTAATTAATTCTTCTGTTGGTTCATAAGCTGGTATTAAAATAATATCTTTCATTTAACTTCCACTTTCTTTTATATACTATATAATATATTTAATAAAATGTAAATATTTATTTACAGCCAAAAAGAGTAAATTTAAAAACATTTTTTTCGCAAAGAAAATTTGATATAATAGATACAAGGTGGTTGTATTT
>CANQTE010000102.1 GCA_947626695.1 uncultured Bacilli bacterium
TTCTAGTGTAATATAATTAAATAGGTGATTTAATGAGTAATAGAAAACCTAACTTAAAAGATTTAATTTGGTTATTTGTTATAGGTAGTTTTATAGGCTTTATTTTAGAGACTGTTTGGTATTATATTAAGCATGGAGTATTTATTAATAAACAAGGATTATTATATGGACCTTTTAAGCCTATATATGGTTTTGGCTTAATAATAATTATTTTAACTATGTATAAGGTTTATAATAAAAAACTATGGCAAAAGTTTATTTTAGGTGTTATAATTGGTAGTACTTTTGAATATTTTGGGAGTGTTTTTCAAGAATTTGTCTTTGGAACGTCAACTTGGAATTATAGCTCTTTTAAATTAAGTATAGGAGATAGATTATATTTACCATATTGTCTTTGTTGGGGTATTATAGCCATCTTTAGTCTTGATTATTTTTATCCAAGATTTAAAAAAATAATAAATAAGATACCTAAAAAAATATTTAATGTTATAACTATATGTGTTACGATATTTATGTTTATGAATATATTATTAACGGTTATTGTAACAATTAGATATAGTAATAGAGCAAATACTAATACCGTTTTAAAGATAATTGATGATATATATAATGATGATTATATGCAAAAAAAGTTTCCCAAGTTAAAAATAATAAAGAAAAAGAGTTAAGGAGTTTATATATGGAAAGGTATAAAGAAATAGAAAGAACAATTATTAAAAGATATCGTAAAGAAATATGGAGTAAATTTATAAAAGCTATTAAAGATTATGAATTAATAAATGAAAATGATAATATAATGGTTTGTATAAGTGGGGGAAAAGATTCTTTTTTACTTGCTAAATGTATAGAAGAACTGCAAAGACATGGGAAAATTAAATTTAATGTGCATTATGTTGTAATGAATCCTGGTTTCAATTCTTTTAATTTAGAGGCAATTATTAATAATGCAAAAATATTAAATATACCAATAGAGATATTTAATTCAGAAATATTTAGGGCTGTAGATAGTATGAATGCTAAAAGTCCCTGTTATATGTGTGCAAGAATGAGGCGAGGCCATTTATATAATAAAGCACAAGAACTTGGGTGCAATAAAATTGCTTTAGGCCATCATTTTGATGATGTTATAGAAACAACTCTTTTATCTATGTTTTATGGTGCTGAAGTTAAAACAATGCTTCCTAAACTCCATAGTGAGCATTTTCTCAATTTAGAATTAATTAGGCCTTTATATTTAGTAAAAGAAGAATCTATTATATCTTGGGCAAATCATAATAATTTAACATTTATTAAATGTGGCTGTATTATAAATAATAATTCTTTAATAGATATTAATAAAAGTAAAAGGGAAGAGGTAAAAGCCTTTATAAAAAAATATCGTGAAAAAAATAAAGATATAGATAATAATATATTTAAAGCTTTAGATAATATTAATTTAAATTGTGTTTTAGGTACTAAAAATAATGGTAAATATAGAAGCTTTTTAGATAATTATGATAAAAAATAGAATATAAAGGAAAAAATATAAATTTTACTATTGCGTTTTATTAAAAATATGATATAATTAAAGAGCGTTTGAGAGATGTCTCCTTAGCTCAGCTGGTAGAGCAACTGACTCTTAATCAGTGGGTCTAGGGTTCGAATCCCTAAGGGGACACCAAATATTTGTTTATTTGGGATTGTAGCTCAGCTGGTTAGAGCGCACGCCTGATAAGCGTGAGGTCGGAGGTTCAAGTCCCCCCAGTCCCACCATTTTTTGGCCAGTTGGTGAAGTGGCTTAACACACTGCCCTTTCACGGCAGCATACACGGGTTCGAATCCCGTATTGGTCACCATTTTTTGATTATAACCCCTTTATTTTAGGGGATTTTTTTTTATTTAGTTTCTAATTTCTTTAACTCTTCTTTTTCTAATTCTTTTATTGATTTTTTTGGAATCGGTAAGTCCTCCGGCATAGTACCACCAATTCTTTTAATTGTTTGTCTTACCGCTTGCCCAACTGCATGATGAGTAAAACATGCATCGCCTTCATTATTAATATTTTTATTTTTCAAAACTTCATCAGTTTGTGTTATTCTAAAAAGATTAGCCGCTAATTCTGTACTTCCCATATAATCTAATATTTCTTCTTTATTAGGGTCAATACCTTTTCTTTGAGCAATCATTTTAGAAGTTTCTCCACCATATAAACCTTTATATCCATAGTCATTAAATTTCCCAAAGTTTTCAACACCAGCATTTTTAGCAGTATCAAATAAGAATTTATTTTTATTTTTAATATTAATTCTTGTATATAGTCTTTTTTCATCTTCACTTAATTTATTATATTCTTGTTCCGTTAATTCCATTTTTCTTGTTTGTACTGCAAAATATGTTTGACCTAGAGCTATATTTTTCTTTCTTGGGTCGGCATTTTGAACTATTAAATAACATGCATATCTTGATAGTTGATAATCTTCAATTAATTCTCTTTTTCCTTTACCACTAATTATTGGCTTCCCGACGTCGGCAAAGCAATCTTCCACTTTGTTTCCGCTTATTTTACATGATATTTTGGCTTTATCAATAACTTTTTTGAAGTTACCCCATTTAGTATAGCCTAAAACTGACATCAATTCTCTAGCCTCCCAATATTCAATATCAAATTCATTTATATGTTTAATATCTTCAAATGTTTTTTCTTGATATTGTTCTAATTCATTTTTAATTTTCTCGTCTCCTAATTTACACATTTTTTAGTATTCCTCCTACTGTTTATAATTTATTATAATTTTATTATGTTCCGCTTTATTTTAAAAAGTTCATTATTAAATCAATCATTATTTCTTTTTCTTGTGGATTAGATTCGGCAATTAATAAAGTAATTGATGTAAGAGTATTATTATCTATTACTTGTTTATCATTTTTGTATAATATATTATTTGATTGAAGAAAATAAATAAATATTGTAGCCGCGATTCTTTTATTTCCATCAATAAAAGCATGGTTTTTAACAGTTAAGTATAATAAATTAGCTGCTTTTTCCTCAATGGTAGGATAGACATCATTTCCTCCAAAAGATTGATAAATATCGTTTATTATTGATTTAAAATTTTTATCTCTTTCTAAAGCAAATAAACTGCTTTCATTATTAAATCTTAATTTATCTATAACATTAATACATTCTTCGTAAGTAATGATTTTATTACTTTTATTACCATCTATCTTTTTCAATGTTCTATGGTCATAATCATCTAATAAATCTAAAGCTTTAGAATATTCATTAATAACATTTAGTATTTCTTTTGCATCATTTCCTGTTAATCTTTCATTACCACGATTAGCAATATCTAACAATTTAACAGTTTTTTCCAAATAATCTAATCTTTTTTGATTAATCGCATAACCTTTTATCATATAATCTTTAAGTATTTTATTAGCCCATTTCCTAAAAATAATACCATTTTGAGAATTTACACGATAACCTACACTTATAATTACATCTAAATCATAAAAAGGAACTAATTGTTTAACACCATCAACACGCATTTTTTGCGTGTTGTTATCTTTTTCTAATTCTCCATCTTTAAAGATATTATTAATGTGCTTTCTAATTGTTTTTTCATCTTTACTAAATAAAACAGCCATTTGATTAGCACTAAGCCATACAGTTTCATCTTGCATATTTACTTCTAATTTTACATTTTGATTTTCAAATAATATTATTTCATTTTTCATTTTTTTGTTT
>CANQTE010000103.1 GCA_947626695.1 uncultured Bacilli bacterium
ATATTTATTTGCTCTTTTTAAAATTTAATTATTTTAGGTTGTTAAATATAATTATATTAATAATGTCTTTAAAGTTAGAAAGAAAGATAAATTCATATTATCTTTCATAATTAAAAAAATATAATACCTATTACTTAAAAGAAAAAGAATAAAACTTTATAATAGGTAAACAAATTATTTTTAAAAGTAAGTAACAACTAATATTCTTAAGAACTAGACACAATTTTAACTAGTTTTTTTAAAATATTCATAAATAATAAAATTTAGATATTTACATTTTATTTTAGCTTTGTTATAATAATTTATAGAATAAAGGAGTGTTGATTATGAAATCATCAACATTAGAAGTTACAAAACTTCTTGATAAATTATATAATTTACGTGGAAAAGATAGTGTTATCTTTAAAGAAATGGCTAGTTTAGAAGAAGAAGCAGAAGCAACAAGAGATAGAACAACCACGGAAAAAAGTTCTCTTCAAGATAAAATTGCAGAATTAGAACAAGATAGCAAAGAACTTCAAGAACAAGGTAAAAAACTTACTCAAGTTCTAAGAGGAATAAATAAATCTGATTTTGAAACAGTTATTGATAGATTAAATATAGGCTTTGACCCTGAAGCTCTTGTAGCTAAGTTAGATAAATCTTTACCAGAAACTATTGATAGTATTAATAATGAAATAAAAACTAGTGAAGAAAAATTAGTCAAAGTAGAAGAAGAAATGAGTAGTGCCATAACAACTATTGAAGAAATAAGCATTAGAAGAGACGCCGCAATATCTAATCAAGAGAAATTAAATGAATATTTTGATTTAGCTCTTTCGGGAAATATCAATATAACAAGAGATTCTATTACAGCATTATTAGAACAATTTGATTTTACAGAAGAAGAAACAAGAGAAGCAGCTAAAATATTAATGTTCCCAGAAGATGCCTTATATGAATATGATGCACGAATTAAAAATTATGATAAACGTTCTTCAATAAGTGATGTTATAAAAGAAGCTAAAAAAGAAGAACCAGTTATTATAAAAGAGGAACCTAAAGAAATAAATGAAGTTAAAGAAGAACCTAAAATTGCATCATCTCCTGTGGTGGAAGAAAAAAAGTTTGATAAAGAAGACTTAATGGACTTATTTAGTGAAATAGGCCTCGACTATTTAGATTATACAACTAGTGATTTAGAAAATGTTTTAGCAAACTTTAATGAAAAAGTTATTCGTCGTAATGTAGCTATATTCAAAGATAATGATTTAAGTTTAGATGTATTTGTTGATAACATAAGTTTATTATATGATAGAGAATTAGAGGCTAAAGTTGATAGATTACTAAGAATTGGTAAAAGTGCCTTAGATATCTATTTAAATCCAACTGTTTTAACTAAGTATGATTATCGTAATTTAGATAAAGCAATCATTCTTTTACAAAACAGTGGCTTAGACCCAAAGAAAGTGCCTTTGATGGCTTATTAGGAGGAAAGTATGAAATATAAATGTAAAGATGGTACTATAGTTAATTTAGCACCAGAAGTAAAACCTGAATATTTCTATAGTTTAATAAATTTAACAACAAATGCTGGTGTAATTATAGATTTATTTAAAAATCGTAATTATGATGTAAGCGTTGTACCAGGAAGTTTTTTAAGAATACTTACGGCAAGTGAAAAAGAATTAAGTGAAATAGCAAGTGTATTAGACGAAATAGAAAAGTTAGGATTAAGAGCAATATTTAATGCTAATCTTGATGCTCGTTCTTTTAAATCAAGCTTTATTGCTCGAGTAAAAATGGGCGCCGAAAAAGGAATACCTTTTGTTAATGCTGATAATACTTTTATTAATGAATTAAAAGATGAAGAAAGTTTTAAAGCATATACTGAAGCTTATCTAAAAAATAAAACTACTACTAGTAATACTGAAGAAGCTAAAGAATTAGACGCTGAAGATTTAACAGTTAAAAGTACAATTTTAAGTAAATTAAGTGAGATTAATTCTCTTAATTCTGATGTTACATTAACTTTTATTGTATCTAGTATCATAGCTAACCTAGATACTGCAATTGCAAATAATAATAAAGCATATAGAAACTTAGGTTGCAGACCAATAATAGAAGGAGCTTTAAAAGGAGTAGATTTAACATCAGATATGCAAGAACTTATTGATACCAAAATACTCGCAGCTTTTCCTGATATGAATATGGAAAGAGGTATATAGTATGAAATTTTTAGAAAAATATGGATTTGAAAAAAAAGATATTGAAGCTTTAAAAGAAAATTCAACTAGTACTGTCTTAAAAGAATTAGAAGCTCATAAAAAATTAGTTAGTAAAAATTTAGATTATTTAAATAATTTAGGAGTTACAAATTTATCAGAAATCTTTATTAATTATCATGATATGTTTCTAATGGATAATAGTAACTTTGAAGCAATATTTAATCAATATGAACCAGAATCTTTGGTTGAGAAATTAGCTAAAGATGTTCGCATTATGGAATATCTTTAATTTTTTTAAGTATTGAAGAAAAGATAAATATTTGATACAATAATTATAGGAGGAGAGTTTATGGCTCTATTTAAAAATATATTTAAAGACCAAGAGGAAGAAGAAATAACTGGCTCAGAAGATGAATTTTATAATATGAATGAAACAGACGCCTTAAAAGAGGCTGATAAATCAGGTAATAAAATGATTTTACTTGAACCTAGAGCGTATTCAGAATCACAACAAATAGCCGACCATTTAAAGAATCGTAATAGTGTTGTTGTTAATTTAAAAAGGGTAACTTCTGACCAAGCTAAAAGAATAATAGACTTTTTAAGTGGCTGTATATATGCTATCGGAGGAACAATGCAAAAAATAGGGGTAGGTATTTATTTATGTACACCTAAAAATGTCAATGTTCAAGGTAAAATATCTGATGAAACAGAGAAAAATAAATCTGAAGTAGAAGAAGAATGGTAAAAAAGTAAGTGATTAGGTTTGAGGTGATATTCCTTTGAGAAAGTTTAATAATAGCTTTAATGGTTATAATAAACTAGAAGTTAATAGCTTTGTAAATGAAGTAACTAAAGAATATGAAAATATGCTTGATAGATTAAAAAAGCAAGATGAAGAAATAAAAGCTTTAAAAACAAGTTTAGAAAAGTATAAGAATATGGAAAGCACTTTAAATAGAGCAATTATGGTTGCAGAAGATGCCTCAAATCAAATAAAAAAAGTCGCACGAGATGAGGCAAAAGGAGTTATTGATGATGCCAGACGTAATGCCTCTAGAATAGTAAATGATGCTTTATTAAAAGCAAGTAAAGTAGAACAAGACGCTGAACTTTTAAAAAGAAGAGTAGTTATATTTAAAAGAAGACTTAGAAGTGTTGTAGATGAGCAAATAGAATTTATTGATAGTATAAATGAAGATTACTAAAAATAGTAATTTTTTAAGCATTGAAGTAATAATAAATAATAATTTGCATATAATATAAATGATTACTAATAGTTACTAATTGACCGTTACGAAAAAAAGGTTCAGGCCACGTGCTTTAGCACGTAAACTCTTGTAGAGTTTAGAGGCAATTTATT
>CANQTE010000104.1 GCA_947626695.1 uncultured Bacilli bacterium
CAACAATTATTAAAAATGGAATACTGGAAAGATGAAAGATTTAAGAAATTATTAACATCCACAGTCGTGGCAAGAAGTAAATCAATGATTTTCAAATTACCTATTATTATTCAAATCGCTGAAGATTATAATATTGATACATATTTAAATACATCATTTTTACTTAATTCACCATCACATAATTATGCTTTAATACAATATCTAATTGAAAATAATATACCTTTAATAATAAATGGAAAACTAAATTCAGTATTTTGTTATCAACCAGGATTATTAAAGAAAAAATTTAATATTGATATTAAAAAATTAATCATTAAATATCCTTTAAAGATAGAAAAATTTAAAGCAAGAAAAAGGAGAAAATAAAAAATGAGGGAGTTAAATGAGATAAATATTAAAATATTAAGAGAAAATTTTGATGATGACTTGATAAAACAAATAGATACAGAAAATGTTGCTAAAATTTTTTCTTATTTAGCTCATAATGGAGTATATTATGCTGAAGACTTATTTTTGAACTCATTAGATTTATTTTTATACCCAAGTGATATATTTATTAAAAAGTTTGAGCATTTAAAAAAAGTTTTAGGTAATGATTTTGCAGATAAATTAGGAGAAGATGCATCTTTAATTGAGATTATGTATGAAATATAAAAAGAACTTAACATCTATTTTTGAGTTCTTTTTTATTATTTTTTCTGCCAAATCTTTGCATTATATAGTTATCTAATTTTTTCTAACATATGGAAAATATTTAGCATAACAATATCTAAATTTCTATATATAGTATAATATTATTTTTTATAATATAAATGCATTTAATTTTTTTATTTATCGTAAAGTTTATTTAATTCTAATTCTTGAATTTCAAAAACTATTCCGCGATTACAAATTTCTCCTTTTTTAGGTCCTTTTTTATAAATATCTATTTTAAATGTTACTCTTATAGTACCATCTTCAATTAGTTTTAAAAACTCATTAAAACTTTTTAATTTCCATATATAATAATCATAAAATTTATAATGTTTTACTTTATCTATTGTTTGTTCCCAAACTTTAATTAATATTAAATAGGGAGATTTTTTCTTATATATACTTTCTAAATAAGAAAAATCCCAACCAGCTTTACATTCTTTTAAATTAAAATGATGGTCATAGACCGCAAGAAATAATTTTTCTTTTTTATAATCTAAGATTAATTTAAATAAATATTTATTTTCAGCTTGAGTAGAATAATTAGCTTGAACAGATAATTTAAATATTTTATCTTTCTTTATATTATTAGATAAAAAGCCATATTTATCTTTTAATCTTTTTATTTCATTTTCTTTTTGGGGTTCAATATTAGCATTAAAAATAGTAATATATTTTTTAGTAAAGTCTTTTTTTAATTTTATATCTATTTTATGACATATATTTTTATTATTTAAAAGACTTAAAAATGTTGCTAATTCACCTTCTCTTTTTTTACGAATATTTTTAATATACCCCATATTTTTTATTCTTTTTAATTCTTCTTCGATTATTCTTAATTCTTCATATAGCACTTAAAACATCCCTTTCATTTAAGAATGTTTCCTATAATAGCACACTTAAATTAAAAATTTTGTCGAATTATGACTTAAATACGTATTTTAGTTAAAAAATAGAGTCTAAACTAAACGAATGGGTTCTAATTGTACCACCTTCAATATCATAACAATCATTTATAATAAAGAAAGCATTTTTATCTATTGCTAGTATTATTTCTTTAAACATATAATAATCATTAGTAGGTATAGCGCACATTAAGATTTCTTTAGTTTCTTTAGAATAACCTCCTTTTGCTTTTAAAACTGTTACGCCTAGATGTAAATCATTCATAATTACATCTTCTACTTCTTTTGTTTTTTCCGTTTCAATAATAAATAATTTACTTTTAGAAATACCTATAATCATTCTATCGACAATTAAACTTGAAACATAAAGAATTATAATCGCGTATATAACTTTATTAATACCAAGTATTATACCAGCGAATAAAATAATAACTAAATTACAAATAAAACTTGCTTTACCCTCAGGCATATGCAAATATTTAATCATAATATTCATAATAATATCAGAGCCACCAGTATTATAGCCCATTTTATATATTAAACCACTTGCAAAACCATAAAGAATACTAGTACAAGCAATAGTTGTTATATAATCTTCAAATACTAAGTGTTTAGCAATCATATTACTTAACGGAAGAGTAAAAGTAATCATAAAGGGGTATAATATACTTCCGACAATCGCGGGTTTGGTTTTTTTAACTCCTAAAACAATAAAACTAATTATAAGTAAAATAAAACTAGAAACATAAATAAAAATCTCATTATTCCAGCCCCATAATTCTTGAAATACTATGGCAAGGCCGCTTGTTCCACCAGTAACTAAATTATTAGGAACAAAAAAAAGATTATAATTTAAAGCAAGCAAAAATACTCCTAAAATCATAAAACAAACACGAGAAACACGATTTTTATTGGTAACTTTTTTAATTATTTTTTTTAAATCCAATTTAATCCCTACTTTCTATTAGAATAATAAAATTATTTTTTTTAATTGTCAACATAAATTAGAAAATTTAAGCATATAAATTTAAAGAGGTAGATAAAATGAATGGTAATTTTTTTAGTAATCCTACTTTTCCAAGTAATAACAATATTTCAACTTTAGAAAGTCCCCCAGGTAATATAAATTTTAGTAGTACAAATAGTTTACCTATGGAGCAAAGTTATATTGAAAATATTTTAAGACTTAATAAAGGAAAGAAAGTTAAAGCTTATTTTTCTTATCCAGATTCTAATGAATGGCGAGATAAAATATATGATGGAGTAATTGAAGAAGCTGGACGAGATCATTTAATTATGAGTGACCCTAAAACTGGTGATTGGTGGTTACTTAGAATGATTTATTTAAGCTATGTTATTTTTGAAGAAAAAGTTAATTATAATCATGATTATTCTGAAAAAACGTTTTAGGCGTTTTTTTTAATGGAAATAAGTATCAAATAAAGGTTTTTCTTCGCCTAAAATTGTATACTTACCATGACCAGGATAGATAATAATATCATTTGGGTATTCTTTTATTTTATTAAGACTTTTTAACATATCATTAACATTTGAAGTTTCTAAATCACATCGACCACATGTATTATAAAAAAGAAAATCACCTGTAAACATTATTTTTTCTTTCTTAAAATAAAAAGTTAGACTGTCACTTGCATGACCTGGTGTTTTTATTACTTCATAACCAA
Source organism: uncultured Bacilli bacterium (assembly GCA_947626695.1). Taxonomy (GTDB): domain Bacteria; phylum Bacillota_I; class Bacilli_A; order RF39; family UBA660; genus Caccenecus. The sequence goes on from CANQTE010000104.1 coordinate 3,284, forward strand.
AATTATCATTAAAAGTGTTATGTTTTAATTTATAATATGATTCTAGTTTAGATAAAGCACCAATATGGTCAAAATGATGGTGAGTTACAAGTATTCCTTTTACATGATAGGGTTTACAAGCATTTATAATGGTATCGGCATCACTTGCAGGGTCAATTATTAGACAGTTATCATTTTTTATTACTATATAACAGTTGGTATTTAAGATACCTAAAACTAATTTTTTTATTTTCATTTTCTTCACCATTATTAATATACCACAGTTTTTTTTATT
>CANQTE010000105.1 GCA_947626695.1 uncultured Bacilli bacterium
TTTTATTTTTTATAGGTATATTATACCACAGAGTTCTTTCTTTTTTAATATTCCGATAAATTTAGACACCGTCTTTTTTAATAACTTATTTGACAATCTCAAAATATATGATATAATACCCTATTAATGGGGGTATTTTTTTATGAATTATAATGAATATTTTAAAGTGCCAAATAATAATGCAAGTGACTTAGAAAAAATAGCAATTATCAAAGAAAATTATACTATTGCAAGTGCTTTAAGAGCTAAAATTAAAAGTATTAAAGCATATGAACATAGAATAAATAATTTGGAATTTCCTAAAGAAACTAGTATAGTAACTGAAGAAAAACAAGAACCTTTAAATGAATATTTACAAAAATTAATTAATAAAATAAGTATTTTAGATACTAGTAATTTAAGTGATGAAGAAATTATTAAAGAATTTAAAGAAGATTTAAAAAATATTATTTTTTATAGTTCTAAAATAAAAGTATATTTATATTTAGAAATAAATGAATATTTTAAAATGCTTTTAGAGGTTAATAATGAACAAGAAAAAGAGGAAATAAAAAAAGCTATCCAAGAATTAAAAAGAAAAATAATTATTATCGATAATCTTGAAGAAGAACAAGAATTAATAGAAACTGCTAGTAATGATAATAATATTTATTTTTTAACTTCTAAAAATGGTAATATTTACTTTTTAGAAAATATTAGAAAGAATGTTCCTCAAGAACAATATAAACAAGTCTTAATTCTTTTAGAGAGCATTAAAAATGGAACTTTTACTAATTTAAAAAGATTAGAGACTTTAAAATATTTTGAAGTTAGATTAAACCAAATAAGAATAACTTTTGCTAAATTAAGTAATGATAGTTTTCTTGTTATAGATTGCTTTATTAAGAAAGTAAATACTAGTTCTCTTTATAAAAATATGTTAAGAAATAAAAGCACTCAATATTTAGAAGCTAAAGAATACTACATAGATAACTTAAGTAATCAAAAATTTACTAGTATACATAAAAAATATTATGAAGATATATGCGAGTTTTTAAATGGTCGAAATATAGGAGGTCCTACTTTATGTTAGAAGAAATTATTAAAACATTAAATAATTATAAACAAGATGTAAAATATAAAGAAGATAATTTAATAGCTTTTAAAAGTTATTTTAAAGAATTTTTAGCAAAATATGATGCTTTAAATATTCTTATGCTTTTAAATAATAATTTAGAAGAAACAATTGATGCTTTAGTAGTTTTAGCTAATTTTACTGATATTAAAAAAACTTGTACTATATTAGAGAAATATAAACCATTTATGAATAAAGATATAAAATATGATACTTTTTTACTAACTTTTATTTATTTTATTAATGATGAAGCCCTTCAAGGTTTTTATATAACAGCCAAAGATATTAATTATGATTTAACAATTAAAATAATGACTAATTTAAAAGAATATGCAGATATCTTAGAGACTATTAAAATTTTATGGCAAGCATTTAATATTCCTGGATTAAAAAAAGATTTAACAACTATTTTGAAAGATATTCCTACATCTTGGCTAACTAATCGACGAGAATTTATTGGGGATATAAATGAAATTAGAGATGCTAAAAGTAAACTTAATCGTAATGATGAAGATATAAGAGTATTTTATGAAACAGTTAAAAGAAATGAAGTTTCAGCTTTAGATAATATTACTAAATTTATTTATTTCTTAAAAACAGAATCTGATAAAAAAAGTAAAAATTTAGCAACCGAGATAAGAAGTATTAAAAAGAATAATGAAAAAATAGATAAACTAATTAAATTATTAAGTGTAGATGGAGAAATAAAAAATATTGATGAAATATTAAACTTAATTCCAAATGAGACAGTTAAACCCCAAATATTAGATTATATTATAAATCATAATAAAGTATATTATGAAAATTTACTGCAAAAATTAGAAGAATTAGAAGCTAATACTGATACTAATCTAAAAAGATTATTTGCTAAATATAATTATGAGTATGAAGTATTAACAAAAGGTGAAAAAGAAAAACTTAAAACTATTCCCTATTTAGAAATAGAAAAAATATTAAGTATGTTAAATGATTTAGAAATAACTAATATAGAACATTTAATACCTCAAGTAATAATTAATAAATTAAATATAATAAAAGAATTTATTAATACTGATACTTTAACTAAAAGTTTTATTAAAGCTAATATAAATCTAATACTAGATAATAATGATTTATTAGATGTCCTTATTTCTAATATTAAGTATTTAAGTGATAATAATATAAATATTAAAAATTATCATAATTCTCTTAATATATTATTATCTCAAGATATTTTAAATAATTTAATAACTTTAAAAGAATATAATTTAATTATTAATCGTAAAACTACGAATATAAATTTTTTAAGTGATAAGAATTTATTATCTAAATTAGATTTATTATTAGAAATAGATTTAAATATTAATAATTTAGACATTTTAAATTATAGTTTAGAAGATATATATAAATTTAAAATAGCAAGTGCCTTAAATATTTCTTATAAAGAAATAAAAAATATTTCTAATTTAGTGAGTAGATTTGATAAATTTATCATTCCAGAATCCATTAAAGAATTATTTATAAATAATGATACTAAAGATACTTTACCAGAAAGCTTATTAAAATATAAAGTAAATGAATTAATATTAGATATTAATGGTGTTAAAGTATCTATTAATAGATTTTTAAGAAATTTAACTAATCTGAAAGAAAAAAGTAACATAAATATATTTTATGCTCTTATCTATAATAGTTTTTATACTTTAGAAGAAATAAACTTAATCAGTAATGAAATATTAGAAAGCAATTTAAAATTAAATCTTTAAACATGAGGATAATTATTACTTTTCTTATATAGTCTAATAATTTTATTGGCATAACTATCTATTATGATTATTTATTTTTAGCCACATTTAATATATCTAGCAATACTAACTTGTGTCGCAACTTTGATTTTAAAATTGTTGCAAGCATTACTACACCTTATTCTGTAAATACACGAGGCAAATATTTTCGGTGATTTTCTCTGCCGTTTTCTTGAGTTTTTAAGGTCGAAAATTTCGACCTTAAAAAATTCGCCTTCCTTATTCGTTAATTTATTATTAATATCAACATAACTATTATCTATTCCACTTGAGGTCGCAAAATGCGACCTCAAAATATCATTTTATAATATCATATATTACTAATAAAGAAGAACCCATAAAAAAATGGTAAAGTTGTTCTCTAAATATAGCAAGCATAACTATTTTTTTGAAATGTCACACCTACAAAATAACTAAAAACTATTTTACAATTGCAAGCACATATTTTATCAAACTATTTCTTACAATTTTATCTTCTAATTTATTTATTGAAAAAGTTTTACTACCCGCATAGTTAATAGATGCACCACAATGGTAAATTTCTTTTTTATCTAATATAAA
>CANQTE010000106.1 GCA_947626695.1 uncultured Bacilli bacterium
TATTATATTTTTCGGGAATATTATCAAAAAGTTCTTTTATTTTTAGTAAATCTATTTTAGGAAATATTCTAAGAAAAGCTTTATTACAGTCCTCATTTGTCATATTTTCTATATATTTTAAAGGATTAACTATTTTATCATTTTTTATAAATGAAGAAGTGCAACTATCATAAATAACTTGCTTCATTTTAAAATTGTCCATCAATATAGAATCAATCTTTTCGTCTGATGATTTACTATAAAATGAAGCACCATTATCATAAACAGGAGCTATTTTTAATTCCATAGTATCACGATTTAATATTAATCCCCAGTTACTCTCATTCCGGTCATTATTACTTAAAAAAGCATCTATTACAAACATATCCCAAAATCTATCCTTTAATTTTGGAACTTTTTTAAAATATGTATTATTGTCCAACACTAAAAGTATTTCATTCAAATCTGTTCCAGTATGATTTTTACTTGATGATAATTTTATTATTTCTTGTTCAATAAATTCATTATAATCATTTTTAATAGAAATGTAATCTAATATAGTCTCGTTTTTATTTAAAAAGTCTTTAACCGCTACGACTATTTTTCCATTTGCAATACCAAGTTTAGTTTCATGAACTGGCATCCCTAATAATTCATAAATATGAGAACCTAAATATTCCGAAATGGGAGATGTTGTATAACTCATATTAACTACGTTCATACTTTTTGTAGATTTAGGGTATTTTAAAAACCATTTTTCATTATTAATGAGTACCCCTCTTTTACTTCCACTATGGCCACCATAAGTAATACCACTTAATTTTAAATTATCAAAATCTTCTATTTTAATCATATAACCACCCATATTTAGCAATTAACTTTTTATAATCGTATTCAGTTACTTTATTATCTCGTAAGTAAGCTCTAATTCTTACTTCAAACTCATCAAATTTTAAATCATAACTTAACCAATCTTTTAGTTTATCAAATTTTTTTAATTCTTTAATATAATCTTTTAATTCTTGAGGAAGATTTGCTTCATCATAATTGATAGTTTCGTCATATAAATGCTTTTTATTACCAATAATTTTTTTATCTTCGTCACTCATTTTGTAACCTCTTTTCCAGTTAATTTTTTATATTAAAATATTAGCATGATATATATTTTTTGTAAATGTTTTTTATTTAAATAATATTTTATTAATAGAGTTAATGGTGTGTTTGTAGTTTTATTTTTTTACTACAATTAATTTTTTATTAAATGTTTAAAAATAGTAGATTACGAATTTTTGTCGTTTTGACATAAAATTCGTAATCTAAATATTTTTAGTATTATTTTTTATTTAATAATATTCTTCTACTTTATTTAATATAATACCAAGCATATTTACATCAGTTTTAACATAGATTTCTGCTTTATTTTTAAGTAAATTTGGAGTACCAAGACTTGCACAAATAACTCTCCATCAACTAAATTACTTAATATAGCAGAATCAAATATTATTACAGAATATTCTTTTCTTAAATCATAATCTACTAATAATACTTTTTCACCTGCAAGAGCAAATATAGCTTTACTTAAATAATATTTTATAATCTTTCTTTAACTATACTGCTAATTTTTTATTCTTTATCTTTTTAAATAAATATAATATTCCTAAGCCAATTAAACAACCACTGAAATCTATTAAGACATCAATAAAAGAATTAGTCCTACCAGTAAACATTTGATGGAACTCATCACTACAAGCATAAATAAAACAAAAAATTAAAGTAATTATATAATTATTAATTTTAATATTAGATACTTTTAAAGCATTTATTAATAGTAAAGCTAATATTAAATATTCGGTAAAATGAACTAATTTTCTTAATGGTACATTTAAAAAATTAACTAACTCTAATCTATTACTATCATTTAACTTATGAGATTTTAACCCAATATTAACCATAGAACTATCTATAACATTAACTGTTTTATCAATTATTTTTTTACTACTACTAGTAGAACTACTTGCATTTACAGAAGAAAACATAAATATAATTATAAGAACTATAATTACTAAAAACCAAGATAATATTTTTTTAAACATTAAAATCCCCTCTTTTCTATTATAAATTTAAAACATTAAACTATCTTCATTTAATAAAAAATAATATATTCCCATATTAATTATACCATATTCATCCATCATAGGCTTACTAACATCTTTAGTAATAATAATCTTTTTAAAAGAATCTTTTATATTTAAAAGTGAATTTCTTTCTTGTTTTTCTTTTTCTAAACTAAGCATTTCATAGGCTACTTGAATATATATTTTATTATTTCCTAAATTACAAACAAAATCTACTTCATAATTATTTTTATTTACTTTAGTTAAACCAACATCAACATTATAACCTCTTCTTAAAAGTTCATTATACACGATATTTTCCATGATATGTCCTTTATCTATTTGTCTAAAATTTAGACGGGCATTTCTTAAACCTAAATCTTCAAAATAATATTTATAAGGGGAATTAATATATTTTTTCCCTTTAATATCATATCTTTGAGCTTTAGTTATTAAAAAAGCATCTTCTAAACAATTTAAATATTTATTTATAGTTTTATCACTTATATTAATATTTTTTGTACTCTTAAAAGTATTTTGTAAATTATATGGATTAGTTAAAGAACCAATTTGAGACGATATTATATTTATTACTTCATTTAATTCTTCTATATTAGTAAGATTATTTCTTTCTACTATATCTTTTATATATGTTTCTTCAAATAAATCTTTTAAATATTTAGAACGCTCACTATCATTATCAAAAGAAAGAATATAGGGTAATCCTCCATAAATACTATATGCTTCATATGCTTCATATTGGTCTTTATTACAAGCACTCATATATTCTTTAAAACTTAAAGGATATATATGTATTTCGTCTCCTCGCCCACGAAATTCTGTTATAATATCTTTAGAAAGTAATCTAGCATTAGAACCTGTAACATATACTTCAATATTATCTTCATAAAGAAAAGTATTTAATACTGGGACAAAATCAGGCATTTTTTGAATCTCATCAATTAATAAATAATATTTTTTATTATCTTTAATTAAAGATTTAACATATTCTATAAATTTATTACCATCTAATAAAGGTTCATTTGGTTTAATATCTAAAGGAATAAAGATTATATGGTCTTTATCATTATTTTTTAATAAATATTTATAAAATATTTTAGTTAATAAATAAGATTTACCACATCTTCTTATTCCTGTTATTACTTTTATTCGATTATTACCATCTTTTTTTATTAACTGTTTTAAATAAAAATCTCTATTTATCTCTTTCATAGATTAGTCCTCCTAAATATAGTATAATTATACTTTATATTTTAATGAAAGTAAATTAATAAATTCCGAGTTTTTGGCGTTTTGACATAAAATTCGGAATTTGTATTTTTA
>CANQTE010000107.1 GCA_947626695.1 uncultured Bacilli bacterium
AGGTTATTAAAAATAAGGAACAAAAGAGGAGGAGCAATTAAAAAAAGGAGAAGAATAATTAAATTTAAGATATTTTTAAAATAAAATATAGTTGTATATATATAAGGTTAGGTTATAGTAACATACCGCGATATAATCGCGGTATGTTCGCGGGCGTTTTCCCCTACTTACTAACACTCATGTAAATTCTAAATTTTGCTACTAACACGTCTTTAAATATTAAAATTTATTATTAACACATATTTTACAGTAAAAAATTTACAATAAGAAAACTCTATTGTTTATAGGGCTTATCTTGATTGTTTCTTTATTAATTTGGCGTGTAATACTACTCTTTCGGTATCACTGTAACAAGTAGATAAAGTTAAAATTTTATCACTTGTATTAACAGTTGTTTTAAAGTCATAGACACTTCTTTTAACGATAGTATCAATAAATTTTTGATGTGATTCTTCAGAGCCAAAAGATGTGGTTAAATAATAAGTTTCTGTTGGAATATGATAAATAGAGAATACTTGCCATAGAGTATTTTCTTCTGGAGTTGAAAGATTAAGAACATAGTTATCTGTGTTTTCATACCAATTATTTTTAACAATATTTTTTAAAGAGCCAAACATAGTAGTATTTAGTCTTCCATGACCATAAATAATAGTATTAGCATCTAAATTATTAATATCATTACGATAATCTAGGAAAATCCACCCTGCCCCATTATTTTGTTTATTATAAGCATGAGTTAAATAATAATCATTATCACTTGCTTGAACAACTGGGTAATTAATGGTAGTACCATTTACTTTAATAAAAGCTACTGTATCAGCATTTTTCTTTAATAGTTCTGTAAAATCAACACTTATTAATGGTAACTTAAGATAGTCCCAATAATCGTCACTTTTATTTTCTTTTGCAGGTGGGTTTACAGGCTCTTGTTCTTCATTATTAGGTATTTCTTCGACAAGATTTGGAATATCTTCAAATTCTTTTTCTTGAGCTTCTATCTCTTTATTATCTTTATGCCAACCGACAACTTTAAAGCAATAAAAACCTGCAGATATGAGACATACTAAAAATATAACTATCCATACTATTTTTTTAACTTTCTTTTTTTTCTTTTTAGTTGGGTCTATATTTGTCTCTTTTTTCTTTTTCATAAATGCACCTCTTTTATATAGATATTTTACTATAATTTATGCTAATAAACAAGTAATATTTATACATTAATTCGACATTTTTCTTAGTTTTTAGCTTATTTTACGTTTTATTAAAATTTATTAATTTCTTTTTGAAATTCATTATTATAAAATTATAATTTGCGTGTATTCAAATAAATGGCTTTAGAAAAATACAATTTTAGGAGTAAGCTTTATTGCAATATAACTAGTTTTTCTAAAAATGTGATTTTTACTGTATAATTCTTTTCTAAAAATGTGATTTTTGATATTGTTTTTCTTTCTAAAAATGTGATATAATTGTTTTGGAGAGTGATAATATGGCTGATTTAAAGCGAAAAATAGATAAGTATTTAGTTGATTGGAAAAATTCCAAAGATAGAAAACCATTAATAATTAAAGGTGCAAGACAAATTGGAAAAACAACATCAGTGGAAAAATTTGGTAAAGAGAATTATACATCTTTTATTGAAATAAACTATGTTTCTATGCCTCAATTTACACAAATATTTCAAGATGGTTATACAACAGATAAAGTTATTAAAAATATAAGTTTGCTAAATAGCGATTTCAAATTTATACCTGGAGAAACTTTAATATTTTTTGACGAAATGCAAGAATGCCCTGATACTGCGACTTCTTTAAAATTTTTTCATGAAGATGGTAGATTTGATGTTATCTGCTCTGGGTCATTGATGGGAATTAATTATAATCAAATTCATTCGAATAGTGTTGGTAATAAAGAAGATTATACAATGAGGTCATTAGATTTTGAAGAATATCTATGGGCTAAAGGTTATAGTAATGAACAAATTGAAGATTTGTATACATGTATGAAAGAAGTTAGGCCACTCACAAATACACAATTTGATGTAATGATGGGTAATTTTAAAGATTATTTAATAACTGGTGGGATGCCTGAAATTGTGAGTACATTTATTGATAATAAAAATTTTAGTGGTATTTTAAGTGCGCAAAGGAAATTATTAATTGACTACGAAGAAGATATTACTAAGTATGCTGGTGGTCTTGATAAAGCGAAAATATTAGATGCGTATAAAAAAATTAAAATATTTCTTGGAAATGATAATAAAAAATTTCAAATTACTAAGCTTAAAGATGGAGCGAGAAATAGAGAGTATGTTGGTGTAATAGACTGGCTAAATAGAGCAGGAATAATCAATATAAGCTACTCTTTAGAGCATTTAGAAATGCCATTAAGGGCAAATTATAACCCTGATAATTATCGTTTATATTTTGGCGATACAGGACTACTCATAGGCTCACTTGACGAAGAATTTCAAAGAGATTTAAGAAATAATCAAAACTTTGGAACATATAAAGGTGCTCTATACGAGAATATAGTTGCGGAAATGCTTACTAAAGCTGGTTTTGATTTATTCTTCTATAGAAATGAACAAAATAAAATTGAAATGGACTTTATAGTAAGAGATGAGCAAAGTATAGTTCCAATAGAAGTTAAAGCATCAGATAATGCAACTTATTCATTAAATAAATTAATAGAAGAAAAGCAATATAAAAATGTTAAATATGGGATAAAATTATGTAATAAAAATATAGGTTTTAATGGTAAATTCTATACATTTCCCTATTTTATGACGTTTTTATTAAAAAGATTTTTAAATGAAAAAAATAAATAAAAATAGCAATGTCGAATTGTGTCGAACGATTTTTCTTGCCTTTTTTTAAGGTTTTATTATATAATAGAGTTGAACATTTAAGAGGAGTGCCTACCTTTCAAGTTTCCTTTCCATTGTTCCAAATTTACTGAACTTTCAGGGGTTTTGGTTAGGAAGGAGGCTGAAGGTCATGATTGAAGTAATTCTAATTATGATAATATTGTCATTGTTAGTAACTTTGACAATAAAAATGACACTTACCGTGATAAAAGTTAAGATAAAAATTAACTTTACGATAAATGTCGTACATAAATAAAATCTTTTATTTTGTAGGCATTTGTTCTTAAATGTTCTACGTTTAGATAATAACATATTTTAATATATATTGTAAATACTTTTTTACAATTTTTTTGTGG
>CANQTE010000108.1 GCA_947626695.1 uncultured Bacilli bacterium
TCTTTGTTATGTTGAACTTTTAGTTATGTTGAACTTTATAAAAAGAAGCCCATAAAATAAGACTTCTTAATAAAAAAGTTCCACATAATTTTTAATCGTTACATATTACTTTTTAACCATTTATCTAAATCATCAATTTTATTAGAACTATATTTACTTTTAGTACTTATAACTTCTGAATTCCTTAATATTTCTTCTCGTTGCTTTTTTGCATCTGGAGTAGCATATATTTCAGTTGATGTAATTGTACTATGTCCTAAAAAATCTTTCACATATAAAAGAGGAGTTCCATTATTATAAAGATGAGAAGCTTTGGAATGCCGAAATGAATGAACATGATAATTTTCTTTAAAATAATTGGAATATTTTTTCTTTAAATTTGGAAGAAGACTCTTAATTAGTTTGTTTATACTTGATCTTTCGTATTTCTTTTTATAATTTGAGTAAAATAAATAATCATCACCATAATTAATATAAACTTCTTTTAAATATTTGCTTATCAGTTGAACTAATTCTTGACTAATTGGTACGATTCTAGTCTTATTTCCTTTGCCATATAAAGTTATACCTGCATTTTCACTTAAATTTAAATCTCCTAGTTTGATATTAATAAATTCACTTACTCTTGCACCAGTTTCATACAACACACAAATCATAGTTAATTTTTTTAAAGCTTTCGTATCATTTAAATAATTTATCATTAATTTTATCTCATTCTCTGTAAAATATGATATTCTTTTATTAGGAACCTTTTTATTTTTTATACTAAGAATAGTTGAACAAGATTCAAATAAATCTGGCTCATTTGTTTGAACATACTTGTAAAAAGATTTAATACAAGCAAGTCTTTGGTTCCTAGTTGATATAGAAACGGCTCTAGTTGTTTCTAACCAATCTAGAAATTGAACTATTACTTCTTTAGTAATGGATTCAATTTCTATTTTATTTGGTTTCATATTTTTTTCTTTATTCATAAATTCTAATAATAAATAAAACGTAGTTGCATACGAACTCTTAGTATTCATTGAATAATTACATTCACCAATAATATAACTAGTGAGAAATTCTTGAACTAATTTGCTAAATCTATGCATTATTTAAATCAACTCCTTCATATAATTGTTTAGAAAAAGTATCATTAGCTTCAATTATTTTATGTTTATTATAATCAGTAAAATGTAAATAATATTCAGTTTCTGTGATAGTTTTATGCCCCATATATTTATAAAGATAAACAATTACAACATTTTCATCATAACCTTTTTCCAACATTTGATTAAAAGCTTTATTACAGAAAATATGACGAAGATCATGAATATGTGCATTTTTATTTAAATTAGAATGGATTAAAATCTTGTCATAAAATCTTCTTAATGTTGAGTCGTCAATCATATTATTTTTAGTATTCGTAAAAAGTAAACCATCTTTTATTTCAAATACTTTAATATAATCTAATAAACATCGTTTCATAGAATGAGAAAATACTACTAATCTAGAAACATGTTTTTTAGAATCAATAATATGAATTGTACTTTCATTAAAATTTATATCTTTAACTTTTATTTTTAACACTTCAGAAATTCTTAAACCACAAGCATACAATAATCTAAAAATGATTGAATAACTATAATATAATTTATAATATTTTTTATTTATGTAACTATTCTTGTTTTTATCTATTGCTTGAAATAACAAGTTCATTTCTTTATCATTAAATATAACTGGTTTATAATTATTTACAATATTAAATTTTTTCTCTTCATAATAAATATTTTTATACTCATTAGATATTAAAAACTTACAAAAATCTTTTGTTACTCCATATTGTCTTGCATAGTTTTCTCCTTGCATATTATTTCTTTTGGTTAATTCATAAAAGGTTTCTTTAGTTATTGCTTTATTTTTAAGTTTTAACTTATATAAAATATTATCTATATAATGCAGTCTATAAATTTCATTCTCATATTTTAATCCTAAACTTCTTTTATATTTAATGAAATAATTCAATTCATGTTTAAAGATACTTTTAAAATTGTAATTATTTATCATATGGTACCTCCAAAGTTAATTCTTTAAGTTTAGAAGTATCTATATCTAAATAAGTCATTGTTGTTCTTACATCTTGATGACCTAATATTGTTGATATAGAATATAATGAAATATTCTCTTTTAAAAGTAATGTACTAAAACTATGTCTTAAACTATGAAAACCATGTTTTCTTCCATTAATATCTACATCTGCTTTTATAAAATAATTTTTAACTTTATAATTATGTGTTTTTATTTCGATATGTTGTCTATATGGTTCTTTATCTGTTATAAAAATATAATCCAAATCACATTTAGGCCTTACATTTTTTAAATAATCTAATAATGGATATTTAACTTTATCTATAAGAGGTAAAGTTAATAAATTATTTGTTTTATATTGAATTATTGATATTTTATCTTCATTAAAATCAATATTACTTAATTTTAAATTAACAACATCACTTATTCTCAAACCTAAATAACATATCAAACTTAATATTAAATAATCTTCTTTACCTTGTTTAGTTCTTATATCTATTGCATTTAACATTTTGGTTATTTCTTCTTTGGTGTAATAAGTTCTTATATTGGTATTTTTATGCCATATCATTTTAGGTAAAATCATATCTCCAGATATTTTGGTTAAATTATTTTGATAAGTCCAATTTAAAAATAACTTAATAGATATTTTATTATTATCTTGATAAGCTAAACTCCATTGCAAATTAGAAATTTCTTCAAAATAATCATAAATATCTTTTTTTGTAAATGTTTTAAAGTTTGTTTCTTTAGCTGCAAGGTATTGTCCAAGTAGATAGGCAAATATTACTTTATACATTATAGTAGCTTCTTTATTTCTTGTGGTTTTTAAATAATCATAATAAGATATAATTATTCTATTATCATTTTTATTTTCTAATAATTTTCCTCCTTCCTTTAAAAATTGAGATACTCTTTTATAAGAGCCTTTAATTTGTATTGTATTCATTTTTATCACACTCCTTATTTTTATGAATACAATACTATTTTATCAAAAAAATTATGTGGAACTTTTTTATTAAGAAGTCTTATTTTATGGGCTTCTTTTTATAAAGTTCCACATAACTAAAAGTTCAACATAACA
>CANQTE010000109.1 GCA_947626695.1 uncultured Bacilli bacterium
CATTATTTGCCTAATTTTAGCATGAAAAAAATAACAGTAGACTTACTCTATCTGTTATTTATGGCTGAGTAGTAACTAAAAAATGTGATTTTTTTGATATTTATGTGAAAAATCGTTTTTTAATAAAGTGAGTTTATTATTTAATTTTTTAATTTTGCGAAGTAGTACTCCATGAAATAGCTATAATAATTTATATTTAATAAAAATTTTTTTATTTTTTTGGCAAAAATTATCATTTATGGATGTTTTTATATAAAAAATGATAGAATTTTTCTGTATTATAATGATGTAATGCGCTTGTTTCTAATATAAAAATATGTTAGAATTATAAGTGGTATATTTATATTATATATAATATGGTGGCATAATACTTTTAATAGGAAGGATGTTAATATGTTATATATAAAAGAGTCACGAGGCGAGATTTTTAAAATTATTGGAGCTAATGTTAGATACTATCGAGGACTTTATAATTTAAATAATCCGTCTAAAAAAATATCTCAAGCTAAACTTGCCGAAATGTGTGATGTTTCAACAGGGTTAATTGGTTCATTAGAGACAGGCAAAGTTTTGGGAATTAGCATACCAGTTTTATATAATATTTCACAAATTTTAAATGTGGATATAGAAAAATTTTTTGAAGAAAGAAAGTAGCAAAGAAAAAACAGGTACTACTTATTTGTATCTGTTTTTCTTATTATTATTTCATTTGGTTTAGTATAAAGAAATTTTTCTTTGGCATATCTTTCAAGATAAGAGGGGTTTTTTAATTTTTCAACTTCTGCTTTAAGAGATTTCTCAGTATTTAATAGTTCTTCATAATTATTTTCTAAAGAGGCTATTTCATTTTTATTATTCATTATTTTTAGCCAATCAGGAAAGATATTTACTCCCATGAAAACAATAATACTTATAAATACTAAGGCAAATATAGTTAATCTTCTTTTTTCTTTTTTAGTTACTTTTCTTTTAATAGTATCACCTTATTTCACTTTAGTATAGCATTTCTTTTTTAGTCTGGCAAGAAAATTGTTTCTTTTTTTAGTAGTTAAAAGTTTATTTGACACTTTATAGGCACATATAAATCCTAAAATTAAAAGTAAAAAGAAATAAATGTGAAAATTTCCATGATTAAGTTTAAAAAGCATAATAAGATATATTAAAACAAGATTATAAGAAAACATAATAGTAGTAAGACTTCGATATAGTCTTTTTTTATTGTTTATAATTTTATAGTTAAATTTATATAAATAGTAAGTAATAAAACCAAAGGTAAAAGAAAAAGATAAGACTATTAATTGAGTTTTAGCGTCCATTATTTAAATAATTTAGAAAGTAAGCTTTCTTCTTTTTTAGTCTCTTTATTATCTAAGTAAGTAAAACTATTTATTTTACCTTTAATTTTAATATTACCATCATGAGTATCTAAACGCATTATTTCTAAGTTACTTCCTTTAATTAAGATTAAACCCATGATGCTTTCTAATAAAAATTCTTCTTGGTCAAAGCTAGTAATTTTTTTGATACCTGTAAGAGCTATTTCACGACGGTCGATTAGTTTTAGTTCATGAGAGCCATATACTACCATTTGTTCTTTATCCATGCAAATTCTCCTTTATAAAATAATATGCATTAAACTTTTAAAATATTCTTAAATAAAAAAAGCTTGCAAATTCTGCAAGACTAATTTTTAGCATATTCTTTTAGAATAGCATCTTCAAACATTTTACGTACATCTGGATTTATAGGGTGTGCTATATCTCTATATCCACCAGTAGCAGTTTTTCTACTAGGCATAGCGATAAATAAACCATTATCTCCTTCAATAATACGAATGTCATGGATAGCGAATGAGTCATCAATTAATACTGATGCGATTCCTTTCATTCTTGAACCATCTTTGTCGAATTTGCGTACGCTTACTGATGTAATTTGCATAATATTCTTTTCCCTTCTAAAGTTATACAACTTAATTATATTTTATAGCAAAAAATGGTAAATAGCAAGTATTTACAGATATTTTATTGAAATCTCACCAGTAATTATATCAGAATAGGTAAAACTTTTTTCAAAATTAGAGCCTATTATGGTAAATATATTAGGATATAAAGCATTTATTTTTCCTTCATAAATACTTATTTTATTGCGCATTCCAAATACTTTAATGCGTACTAATTCATTTAAATGTGTTTTTAATTCTTCACGAATAAGATTGGGATTCATATTCCTCCTTTATTTAACGGGGATAACCAACATACATAAGACCATTACATTTAATTCCTCCAATACCATTATGACCATATTTAGTTTTATCTAAGAGTTCTATTAAATTTATTTCTTTATTACGTTCTGTTAGAGCAATAGTACTAGCAATTATAGCAGGGTCAAGAGCATGAATATTAATTCTTTTAGGGCTTGATGCAAAATTAGCACCAGCTTTAATTAGTTCTTCATAGTTTGATTGACAAGCACCAGCGATAATAACTAATTTTTCATGTGATTTTTCAAATTTACGAGCTACTTTAACGGCTTTAATGAAACTAGCGGAGTTACGATAATTATTTATATTATTAATATCGCCTTTCTTTTTATAGTAAGCATCATGACCTGTTATTATAACAATATCTGGTTTATATTCTTGTAATAGGGGAAGAATTGCTTCATAAATTTTATCTTCGGGTATTCTTTTTCCGATGGCAAATATTTCTTTTTTTTTGTAATATTTTAAACATTTATCTAAGTAGTCTTTATCACCATCTATATGAAGTATTTTCGCGGGTAAATAAAAATATTCGGTACGGTCTAAGAAAGTAGTTTCTTCAGGGGTATCTAAAGTAATTTTTTCTTTAGGAATATATTTAATTAAATCTTTAGCTTCAGCGTCGGCAAAAAGTCTTACTTCAATACCTTTTAGATAATATATATCATTTTTGATGCTGGTTATTTTAAATACGGTATCATGGTTATAACTAATACGAGTTACTAAATCGCCACGTTTTAATTCCATATTTATCACCATTTAATTTTATTATTTAGAAAGTATTTTTATGAAATATAATTTTAAAAATATTG
>CANQTE010000110.1 GCA_947626695.1 uncultured Bacilli bacterium
GTTTTTTCGTTCTATAAATTTCTATGGAACGAATTTTTGTGTTTTTTCGTTCTATAACCCGTTATTAGCATATTTAATTCTTAATGTGTATAGCTAATGTCCATATAAATGTCTATATAAATGTCCATATAAATATTTTATATTTTTAAATCATTATTATTTAGAATATTATTTTTATTTAATAATAAGTTTTCAAAAAACATTATTAAATATTTTTTAGTTTCTTTAATACCTTTACTATAATTAGTATAGTTTGCTCTTACTAAAGCATTTCTAAAATATAGAGCATTATCTTTAAATAATTCATTATTAATATTAAAACCCATACTTATTAAATATTTTTGAATAAATACCGCGGTAGTTCTAGTATTCCCCTCCTCGAATGGGTGTACTTGCCATATCTTAGAGGTAAATTCGCATATTCTATTTATTAATTCTTCTTCTGTAAAGTTACTATAATCTATTTCTTTTTCTTCATTAAAATCATATTTTAAAGTTTCTTCTATTAAATCATATGACTGATATTGAACTGTATCATTGTTTAGAATAAACTCTTCTTTAGTAAAATTATATGTTCTAAATATTCCTGGGTTATATTTTTCTTTATCTAAATTAATAAATAATCTTTTATGATAGTTTTTAAAAGTAAGAAAATCAAATCTAAATGATTTATCACTTAATATTTCATATATAGCGGTTGATACTTCGTCTGCTTCTTTTTCATTGAGGTTACAATTAGATTTATTTTTAATATAATAAGATGTTATCTCATTTTGGACTTCTTTGTATGATTTTTTTCCATTTATGTGTTCTTCTGATAATTCTTTCATATATTCTGATGGTTTTAGGCCATCGACATCTTGAAGTCCAAATGCTATATTCCAATATAGTTGTTTTATTTTAGGGTTATTTTCTTCTTTTACTATATTATAAGTTATATCGTCCATAGTGTACCTCTTTCTTGTATGTTTATTATATCAAAAAATAAGTAAATAGTCATTATATTTTAAAGTATTTAAAAAGTGGGGAGTACCCACCATATATGCTTAAGTATAATATTAGAGCTACTTAAGCAAGTTAGATTACAACCACATAGGGGTTAGTAGAAGTACCATCTCCGCCTTCTTGAAATCTGGTATCTGCTTTTAGGTTTATGACAGGCCTAACACCCATGGGATAATCTGTATAACTATCGGCATAAAGAAAGCTACCATTAATCATATAGAAAACAGCTGCCTTTCCTGCAAAAATAGCTGGTGTCATTGTCCAGTAATCACTGTTAGTATATAGGTAGTATCCTGAATTGAGGTCAGTTTCTACAATTCCCCCTGCTAAGACTACCTCATCAGCAGTTATAAGCCCTACTGGATTTGTTAATTTACCATTTCCGTTTGTATTACCACTTGTTGTGAAAAGATTAGCTTGACTGCATGCTAAAGTCGGTATATTTTCACTACCTGTAATTCTCTTAGATGCTGGAAATGTTTTATAAGAAGTTCCTGTACTCTCGTCTCCATCATTGCAAAAGCCTGCTGTTCCGTCTAATTTGCTTGTATAACTTGTTAAATTCGAAGTATACCATGTATCTAATGCACTCTTAATAGTACTACTTGTAGTTCCATATACAAATTTTACATATCGAGCATCACTGTTCGTTGAATTAAATGCAGATTTACTTATTTGTGTTCCATCTCCAGTCTCAGCTGGGCTACCATTTCCAGAATATATTAATCTTATACTTCCATTTCCATTAAATCTTATTATTCGCCAATAATAATTTCCGAGCTTTACCCAATTATTTGTTACTGTACCTCTAAAATAATATGTCTCTTTGTTATCACTATCAGTTGTTTTATATAAGCCATTTGTTTTTTCTCCACAGCCGCTTGAACATGATGTCTTATTAAAATTTGGTGTCCCACTTCCCATAGTACTTTTATATTTTGCAAGTAACTCCGTTCCAGGGATGCCTGTTATTACATCAAAATATAAATAACATTTAGTATTAGCTTTATTAAAACCTAGAAAATCAATATTGTTTCCATTATAATTAATGGTTATTCCTTGCCCATTATAAGCGCTTTTGCCTTTATATTCTGTTCCACTAATAGTACAATATGTTTTATCTTCATTTAACTTATATCCAGTCGTGGGAATATTACCACTAGAGGTATAGTTGCTACTTCCTTTAGCATCTTGTAAATTAATACTTATTAAACTAAAATCAGCTGGTTTATAATTAACAGTCCCATTAACAATTTGAATACTTTGTGTTACTCTATATTTAGCTTTACTTCTATTTATAAATATAACTCCAAATATACTAATTACTACTAAAACTATAATACTAGTTTTAATAAATCTTCCCTTACTTAACTTTTCTAATTTCATATCAACCTTTCTTTCTTAATTAATTATCAATAATATTAGAAATTTCTAACTTATACTAAAATTATAAATGTAAAAATATTAAATGTCAAGAAAAAGTTGCTATTTTAGCCCGTTTATTATCTTTTTATTAATTATCATGAGAAAATTATTATGGTGATAACAAATGTATCAAGACAAATTAAAGTTTCTTCGTGAAAGAAAGAATTTAACTATAACAGATATAGCCACAATTCTTAATATAGACAGAAGTCAATATGGGCACTATGAAAATAATCATATTACTATACCATTAAAACATATTATAAACTTATCTAATTTTTACAATGTTTCCTTAGATTATATATTAAACATGGGTGATACACCTAATTATCCAAATATAAAAACAGAACTTAATATTGAAATAATTGGGCAAAGATTAAAAGACTTAAGAAAAGAAAAAAATTTAACTCAAGAAAAATTAGCAAATATTTTAAATACTAATAAATCAGTAATATCAAGATATGAAAAAGGTACTAATCTAATTAATTTTTCTTTTTTATATGAAATCTGTAAAAAATACAGTATAAGTGCTGATTATTTACTTGGTAGAATAGATAGTCCTAAATATTTAAAATAATTTTTAACTATTTTTTTCACTTATTAAT
>CANQTE010000111.1 GCA_947626695.1 uncultured Bacilli bacterium
TAAAAAATTCATAAAAAATAAGGTATAATAGAAGTAAAAGATAGATTATTCATCTATCTCTTGACTGAACTGTAACATTTATTTTATACATTTTGATTTTTTAGGCCAGTATTTCCGATAGTGGCACTATTTTTATTTGCTTTCCTTGTATGAAATTTATTGTAGCACTTAGTTCTTCTAATGTGTTTTTATTTTCTTTATATATATAGAAAGCACCCTTTTCTAGGTCTTTTTTTGTGTTATATAGGATTTTATTTGTATATATGTTGTTAGCTTTAATGCTGTTTATGTTATGCTTTTTGCATATTTCAAGTGTATTTTGTGTATCTAGGTTTATACAGAAAGTGTTGTCTTCATTTTTATATTCTTTCATTATTGATATGTATTTTTTTAAATCTTTTTCTTCATTTCCACTATAGATTATGTTGTAGCCTTTTGTGACTAGTTCTTTAAAGTAATCTTTGTGTGTTTCTAGTAGACTAGTTGTTACTATTAAGTTTAATTTTATATTTTTATTTTCACTTATTGATATAATGTCTTTTAATAGGCTTAGATCTACTACATTTATAAATAGACTTACACTATTTGTGATTTCATTTGCTTTTATTATGTAACTATCTTTAGTTGTTTCTTTTGTTACTTTGCATGCGACTTCATCCCAGACTAATAAACTTGTATCATACCCTTTTCCTTGCATATTGCTATATGACTCGCTTACGTTTACTACACTTCCACTTACACCTAATACTACGCCTTCACTTGTTACGTAACCTTCTTTGCAGCTTACTTTTGATTCTTTTTTATATTTTTTTATGTTTTCCATTACTGGATCTTTTGAGTTCATGATTTTTGTGACTTTTTCTGTGTAATAAAAGCTAAATAGTGTTAGTGCGGCTAAAGCAATATATTCAAATATTTTTTTCAAATAAATCACCTAGTTAGATTATATGTTAGAGTATTATTTTTATTATAGTTTGAGTGCTCTTTTTAATATTTTGTCTTTTTTTGTTAATTCTTCTTCAGTTTTGTTTTTTAATTCTTCTAGATATAAGTCATATGTGTCTATTGTTTGATGTTTGGTTATTTGTTTACATCTAAAACAGTAACAGTATTTGAAGCCTTTTATTTTTGTTATTTTCTTTGCTGTTTTTATTGGATAGACATAGCCACATATGCTACAGATTAAGTCTTTGTCTTTTTGGTGTTTTTTCATTTTGGTAGTCATCTCTAATCAATGTAATTATATCTATATTTTTTATTAATGACAAGTGTTTGAAGTTAATCCAATCGTTTGTACAATATTTGATACTATTTATAAAGATATTTTTTGTAAATGCAATAATAACGCCATAATAATGCAATAATAAATTTATGCTTTTTTCTTTCTTAATTTCAATAAATTATAAGTTTAAACTGTCTTGATTTAATAAGAATTCTTGTATACCAATTACTAATATGCCTTCTTTTATTTTTGATATTCTATATGTAAATAAATTTTAAAATTGATCATCCATCAAAAAATCAAAAATGTTAAGATACTTAATCCCATCTTGAGAATAATCTTCTTTATTAGTTGAAATTACATATTTAGGATAATTATCACTTATACTATTAAAGGTATTAAATTCCCTAATTCTAGTTTCTTCGTTAGATAAGTCATAACAAGCTTGAATATATTTAACACTTTTATTTTTAGATGCTATAAAGTCTATCTCACCATCTTTAGTCTTCCCGATATAGACATCATACCCCTTTTTTATTAATTCATTGTATATTAAATTTTCAAAAGCTCGTGAATAGTTAATCTCTTTACTATTAGTTTTTATTCTTTTTATACCCAAATCTGTAGCATAAAATTTATTTAATGATTTCAATACAGCTTTACCATTTACATCATATCTATAAACTCTGTTAATAATGAAAGTTGAACAAAGCGCTTCTAAATATTTATATAAAGTATCTGTTGCAACCTTATTGCCACTTTTATCTAAATAATTTAAAACATTTGTTGCCGAAAATTCTCTCGTCTCAGTTTCTAGAATATACTGAAGTATTTTATTAAA
Source organism: uncultured Bacilli bacterium (assembly GCA_947626695.1). GTDB lineage: Bacteria > Bacillota_I > Bacilli_A > RF39 > UBA660 > Caccenecus. The sequence continues at coordinate 2,064 of CANQTE010000111.1, forward strand.
AGAAGTAATATCTGATATTCCCAGTCTTTCTACAACATCTTTAAGAAGTATTGAATCATAAACATCTCTAATATAATTTTCTTTTGAATCATTATTTTCAAAGGAAAATCTTTGAGGTAGAGTGCCCCATTCAAAGATATCTAATAATAAATCAAAATAATTTTCTGGTTTAGTATTTGTTATTTCGACAGTTTCTTTAAATGATAAGGGATTAATTCTAAAACTTACATATCTACCTGATAAATCTGTTGATAATTCTAAAAAAGTCATTTTACTATTTGAACCCGTAATAAAAATACTAAATTGATTTGTAATTCTTAAAGAGTTGATTGCTTTTTCAAATTCTTTTACTTTTTGAACTTCATCTAAAAATATATAATAATTATCTTTATCTTTTACTAAACTTTTAATATAATTATTTAATTCTATTGCATTTGTTATATTAGCGTAATCAAGAGATTCAAAGTTAATATATATAATATGATTATCTTTAATTCCACTTTCCTTTATCTCTTCTATTATTTGTTGCAATATTACAGATTTACCGCTTCTTCTTAATCCATACAAAATTTTTATTAATGAGTTTACATGATAAAAATCTTTAATTCTATTTAAATAGTAATTCCTTTTTAACATAGTATTTTACCTCTTCTTTCATATTATATAATAAAATCATTTAAATATAAAGTTTTTTTGTTGAATTGGAAAAACTTTTTGTTTTTGCGTTTTTTTTGGTTGAACTGGAAAAACTTTTTTTAACGTAATCTAACTAATATAACGAACATAACGGAATAACCGCCAGATAACCTCACAATTATCTATTTCTGCTTCATAGAATTTTACTTCTCCACAGACCATACTTCCCCTAGTCGCTAGGGTACTCTTTTTTT
>CANQTE010000112.1 GCA_947626695.1 uncultured Bacilli bacterium
TTACACCTATAAACATTATACCACTATTTCAAAATTTATGTTATAATAATATGGGTGATTTAAAATGGAACTTTTAGCAAATAAACTAAGACCTCAAAAATTAGATGATATAATTGGTCAAAAACATTTAATAGGTCCTAATAAAATATTAACTAATTTAGTTAGTAATAATAAATTATTTTCTATGATTTTATATGGTAAACCAGGAATTGGTAAAACTAGTATTGCTAGTGCTTTAATAAATGAATTACATATTAAATCGCGATTTTTAAATGCTACTACTAATAATAAAAGTGATTTTGATATTGCAATAGAAGAAGCTAAAATGTATGGAGAAATGATTTTAGTTATTGATGAAATACATCGTATGAATAAAGATAAACAAGATATATTATTACCTCATATAGAATCAGGATTAATTATATTAATTGGGCTTACTACTTCTAATCCTTATCATAAAATTAATCCAGCGATAAGAAGTAGATGTCAAATATTTGAGTTAAAAGAATTAGAATTAGATGATATAATTACAGGATTAAAAAGAGCTTTAAATGAGCTTCCTGGAATAAAGATAGATGATGATGCTTTAAAACATATTGCTAGTTTATCATCAGGAGATTTTAGGAGTGCTTTAAATATTTTAGAAGTTGCTTATTATGCTGTAAAGGACCATAATATAACTATTGAAGAAATAAAAAAGATTAATAATAAAGCAGTATTTTTTCATGATAAAGATGAAGATGGTCATTATCAAGTATTAAGTGCTTTTCAAAAGTCAATTCGGGGAAGTGATGTTGATGCTTCACTTCATTACTTAGCAAGATTACTTGCCGCGGGAGATTTAGATAGTATTTATAGGCGAATGAGTGTTATAGCTTATGAAGATATAGGACTTGCAAATCCAGCGATGGGACCTAAAGTTATGGCCGCGATTGAGGCTGCAGAATTAGTTGGGTTACCTGAGGCCATCATACCACTTGGAGTTGTCGTAACAGAAATGGCTTTATCCCCTAAAAGTAACAGTGCATATTTAGCTATAAATGAAGCATTAAATGATGTTAATGCTGGGCTTGCAGGAGAAATACCAAGACATATAATAAATCCTTCAAAAGATTATATATATCCTCATAATTATAAAAATGATTGGTATCCTCAAGAATATATGCCTAAAAATTTAAAAAATAGAAAATATTATCATAAAAAAGATAATAAATATGAAATAAATTTAAATAAATTATATGATGAAATGCGAGGTATAAAATGAAAGTAAGTATAATTGGAACAGGAATTTATGGACTTAGTTTAGCTATTAATATTGTAAATAATGGCTATAATGTTATGATGTGGAGTGAAAATAAAGAGTTAGTAAATGATTTTAAAAATAATCATAAATTAAATACTTTTACTAATAAAGATATTCCAAAAGAAATTAGTTTAACTAATAGTTTAAGAAAGTGTATTAATAATACAGAATTAATTATTATAGCAACTTCGGCTAAATATGTGAGAAGTATATGTGAAGAGATTAAAGAGTATTATAATTCTAAAATAGATATTATTATTGCTAGTAAAGGAATTGAAATAGAAAGTTGTAGTTTTTTATCTGATATTGTAACTGATATATTAAATACTAAAAGAGTTGGAGTTATATCAGGTCCTACTTTTGCTAAAGATTTAATTAATTTAGAACCATGTGCTTTAAATTTAGCTACTAAAAGTAATGATACTATTAAAAAAGTTAGTTCTATTATTAAGTGTGAGAATATTAAATTAAGATGTATTAATGATTTATATGGCACAGAGCTAGTGGGAAGTGTTAAAAATATTATAGCTATATCTTCAGGAATAATTGAAGGTTTAGGTTATAAGGAATCTACAAGAGCATTTTTAATTACAGAAAGTATTTATGATATTAAAGAATTATTAATTAATTTAAATGGGGATGTTGATACTATATTATCTTATGCTGGTATAGGAGATTTAATGCTTACTGCTGGTTCTAATAAAAGTCGTAATTATCAGTTTGGAGTATTAATTGGTAAAAATGAAAAACAAGAAGTAATAGATGATTTCTTAAAAAATAATACCGTGGAAGGTTTTTATACAATAAAAGCTATTAAAAAAATAATAGATAAGAATAATCTTAATACTCCTCTTATAAATGTAATATATGATATTATTATAAATAAAAATAATCCTAAGATATTAACAGAATATTTAACTAAATAAATAGATTTAAAAATAAAAGAGCACTTAATTTGTGTTCTTTTTTGATATTAACCAGTAAATATTTGAACCCAGTAGTAACCTGCTTTTGAACCACTTAAAGAAACCATACCAAAGCCAACTTTTTTAAAGTTCTTTTCAATCATATTTTGATAGTGACCAGGACTATTTTTCCAGCCATTCATAACACTTGTAACTGATGTGAAACTCTCGGCAATATTCTCTCCTGCTGTACTAAAATTATTAATACCTAAATCACTTAATACTGTAAAACAACTTGAATCTCCATTCATATTAGGTCTTTCATGAGAAAATTTACCAGAGTAAGCCATTTCCATAGCTCTTACAGTCGCGGAAATACTTAAATTATAATCTAATTCTAAAGGATTTGCTCCAACTTCTTTTCTATAATTATTTAAGATAGATAACATTTCATTATAATTATCTAATTTCTGTTCTTCGTCAACAAAGGTTTTAGCTTCATATAAAAGGGTTGATGTAGTAGCATTAAATCCCTTTGAATTTAATTCATAATATGAGGAACTGTATTCTTCTTTAGTAGTATTATCAGAATAAGTATATACTTTATAAACATCACATATAGTAAATATAACTCCATATTGGGTAAATGTTTCTGGGTCTTTAACTACTTTAGTTTCTGTTTTAACTATTTTTTTATTATTGGTATT
>CANQTE010000113.1 GCA_947626695.1 uncultured Bacilli bacterium
CTTTGTAAAAAAATAATTAGTATTAAATATATTATTAAAAATATTTATTAGAAAATAAAATACATTAAGTGTTAAAAATAATTTTAAAAAATCAAGTTTACATAATCGCTTAGGATAAAAATAAAAAGTAATAAGAGTAAATATTAAAAATACATGATGGGAAATTATATATAAATAAAAGTTAAATGCTTCAAATACTGACGGTACATCAAAAAATATTATCGCTGGAATTGGTCCAATAAACCCTAAAAAATAAGTATATTTAAATAACTTTTTCTTATTAAATAATACTGTAAATATATATAAATAATTAGATAAATAACATAAATGAATTGGTAACATACTCTTATAATCAAAGATATGATAATAAAAAGAACTAACATATAAAATAACCATATTTAAAAGTAAAATACTTGCAAATATCTTAGTTAATTTTATCTTAGTACTATTCTTTAAATTATATAATTTATATTTATTTTTAATAATTAAAATAATAATTAACCCTAAACTAACTAATAAAAATATATGTGTTTTTCCAAATAATTTAAAAGGATAAGTAATATATTTATCAACAAAAAATTCTTTTAAGCTCATACTTTAAATATATGCTACTTAAAAGAAATATTTCCTAAACATTAAATCTAAAATATACTATATCTCCATCTTGCATTAAATAATCTTTACCCTCTAATCTTAATTTACCAGCTTCTTTTACTTTTAATTCATTGCCATATTCTTTTAAATCATCAAAACTCATAACTTCTGCTTTAATAAAACCTCTTTCAATATCACTATGAATAAGACCCGCACAACTTTTCGCATTCATTCCTTTTTTAAAAGTCCAAGCTCGGCACTCATCTTTACCACTTGTAAAAAATGTTTCTAACCCAAGTAAATTATATGTTGCAAATATAAGTTTATCTAACCCTGAATTAGATATTCCAAGTTCATTCAAAAAAACTTTTTTATCTTCATCAGATAATTCTGATAACTCTGATTCCATTTTAGCACACATAACTATAACACTACTATTATTTTTAGAAGCATAATCTTTAACTATTTTTGTATAATTATTATCTCCAATAACTACATCATCTTCTAAAACATTAGCACAATATATAATAGGTTTTAAAGTAATAAAATTAAAAGATTTTAAAATTAAAAGTTCTTCTTCACTAAAATCTACTTGCCTTAAAGGAATACTTTCTTCTAGACTAGTTTTAGCTTTAGTTAAAGTATTAACTTCAAATATAGACGCTTTATCTTTTGTTGTTTCAGCTTTCTTAATTATTTTATTTAGCCTATTATCAATTATTTCTAAATCTGATAATATAAGTTCTACATTAATTATTTCTATATCTCTTATAGGGTCTGTTTTACCCTCAACATGAGTAATATTCTCATCATCAAAACAACGAACTACCTCCACGATAGCGTCTGTTTCTCTAATATGACTTAAAAACTTATTGCCTAACCCTTCTCCATTACTTGCACCTTTAACTAACCCCGCGATATCGGTAAATTCAAAAGAAGTAGGAACTGTATTTTTAGGTAAGTATAAATTTTCAAGATATGCGAGACGTTCATCAGGAACTGTTACTATTCCAACATTAGGCTCAATAGTCGCGAAAGGATAATTAGCCGCGAGAATATTTTTCTTAGTTATCGCATTAAATAAAGTTGATTTACCAACATTAGGTAACCCTACTATACCCGCTTTTAAACTCATTTTATAACCCTCTTTCTTAATAATCTATATGTATGTTATTATAACACTTTTATATAAAAAATAAAATAAGGGAAAGTATAAAAAAGCAGGAAGAGTATCCCGACTTTTTCATGCTTAAGTATAAATATTAGAGCTACTTAAGCATGATATTATATAACGACTACGTATGGGTGTTCTTTACTTCCCAAGTTTGACACTTGTAAGTTAAAAATTGTTTGCAAAGTATTATAAATACTTGTTTTTTTCAAATTATATGTATATTAAATTATATTTTTTATATAATATTAAAGACATAATTATTGACAAATATATAATATTTTGCTATATTAATTATGTCAAAAGCAATTCAATTTGCTTGGGGTTCGTGGTATCGCGGACGGTAAGAACTGGTTTATCCAGTTCTTATTTTTTGGTTTAAGGAAATATTTTTATGCCTATAATAAAATTTAATGAATTAGCAAATTATTATAATGTTTCTTTAGACTATTTAGTTAATCTAACAAATGAAAAGAATTGTAATATAAAAAGAAAAAACATAAATAAGAAATTAATAGCTGAAAGAATAAAAGAGCTAAGAAAAGAGAATAATCTATATCAAGAAACACTTGCCATGGACATAGGTACTTCTAAATCTTTAATATGTGAATATGAAAAAGAAAAGAAATTACTATCTCTCCCTTATGCGTACGCAATATGTAGGAAGTATAATATATCTATGGACTATCTATATGGCAAAAGTAATGATAAATATATAAAATAAAAATACACTCAAAAAAGTGACAAAATTTATATTTTCGCCACTTCTTAAAGTGTAAGCCTACAATTAATATTTAAGCTAAACTTTTAATTTCTTTCATAGATAAACCTGTTGCTTTCGCTATATCTTTTTTAGAAAGTTCTGTTATAGCCATGATATCTTTAATATTCATATTTTTATTATACATATTTCTAGCTATATCATAAGCTTTTTCTAAAGCACCTTTTCTTATGCCTTTATTCTCGGCAGCATAATCAGCCCAATCTGCAAAAATCTTCTTTGTTTGTTCGTCATTTACATATTCTTCACACCAATTATCAAATTTCATTAACAATTCATCTCCTTTAGCTATTGTCTTTCTTTCCTCGGCAGT
>CANQTE010000114.1 GCA_947626695.1 uncultured Bacilli bacterium
AGTGGGGGCCATATCTTGGAGTCATTATCGAGAATTATTACCAATTAAAGACGAGAATAAAAGAAATTATTATATTAATTTATGCATAACTAATAATTTATCAAAAAGACAATTAATTGAAGAAATAAAGAATAATAGTTATGAAAGATTACTTAAAAAGCCAGAACATATAGAAATAATAGAGAATAAAGAAACAATAATATATAATATAAAAGAACATTTAAAAAATCCTATAATAATAAAATTATCTAAAGAAGAACAAATTAAAAAAGAAAAAGAATTACAATTAATTATTTTATCTAAATTAAAAGATTTCTTTATGGAACTAGGGTATGGATATACTTTTGCTGGTAGTGAGTATAAAATAAAGTTTGGTAATAAAAATTATTATATAGATATATTACTATTTAATTGTGAATTAAATTGTTATGTTGTTGTAGAATTAAAAATGCGAGAATTAAAAAAAGAAGATAAAGCTCAAATAGAATTTTATATGAAATATATTGATGATAACTTAAAAAGAAGTTTTCATAATAAAACAATAGGAATAATAATAACTAGAAAGCAAGATAAATTTATATTATCTTTTGTAAGTACAGAAAATATAATACCTATTACTTATAAAGTAAAAAATTATGCTAGGCAAGAAAAAGTTAAAATACTTTCCTAGCTTTTTTTTTAAACTTTATTATTTTAAATATTTAGGACTATCAATTCTACCAAGAAGATAATCCGCACTTACATTATATTTTTTACATACACCATATAAAAAAGATGTCGGAATAAAAAATCTACCACGTTCATAATCTGCAATAACAGACTGTGTAGTATTTAAATAATTTGCAAGAGCTTTTTGAGTATCATGATTTTCTTTTCTCATTTCTTTAATTTTTAAACCACATGATATTTTATCAAATTCTTTTAAAGTTTTTCCAACATTAATAATATTAGATAAACCCAAAATATAATCAAAAGAAACATTATAATAATTTACTAAATTATTTAATCTTTCTAAAGGTATAACTCTCTCTTGAGTTTCATAATGATTATATGTAATTCTTTTAACTCCTAAAATATTAGCTAAATTAACTTGTGTTAAATTATTTTTATCTCTTAAATTTTTTAGTATGATACCATAGTTCATATTAACCACCATAACTATTTTCTCATTAAAACATAAAAAGCTAAATCTATTGGTACAAAATTCGATATTTGATTATTATTTTACTTAGTATTTCTAAGTAAAATATTATTAATAAAATAATTTGCGGTACAAAATACGATTTTTATGTTGACTTATAATGCTTAAAAAGATATAATTTAAATATAAGTTAGAAATTTCTAATATTATTGATATTGTAAAGGAGAGTATTTATTATGAAAAGAAAGGGTTGTAGTATAATTTTATGTTTAATTGTAATTTTATTTATTGCAGGAGTATCATTTAAAGTTAATAGAAAAGAAATTGAGAAATCTAAAATTAGAAGTGAAATGAGTTTAAAAGAAGCAAATACAAATAGTATGGCCATTAATGTTGAAACAAGTGTAGGAAGTGGAGATTATACTAAAAGTACAGTTCCATCTACAGGAAGTTATAAAGTAAATACAGATAGAAGTTATTGTACTATACCAGGACTTTCAGGAGAACAAAAAAATATTCCAATGGAATATAAAGATGGTAAAGTATATATTGGAATAACTGATGAGGGTACTAAGTGTTATGTATGGTTGGATCAACAAGAATTGTTAGTAGATAAAATAAAAGACCAAGTATCTTCTAATGGATGTCCAACTTATATTGAAACACCATTAATAACTACTATCGAAGACACAAAAAGTTTATTATGTAAGGGAATAGATGACTTTGGAGATACATATTATTATCGAGGAGCAGTAACAAATAATTGGGTAAAACTAGGAAAATTTTATTGGCGGATAATAAGAATAAATGGAAATGGAAGTATAAGATTAATTTATTCTGGAATTGGTAAAGCTGAAACAAGCGGAACAGATACTCAAATAGGTAACTCTGCATATAATAATTTAAATAATAATGCACAATATGTTAAGTATGTATATGGAAGTACAAATACAGATAGTACTATAAAAAGTGTATTAGACAATTGGTATAATACTAATTTAAAAAGTGCTTATGGAAGTATAATGGATGGAGAAGTAGGTTTCTGTAATGATGCTGATATAAGTTCAACTTCTTATGCAGGTTATCAATTTTTTAAGCCACATGATAGAATATTTGGCTCTACTCTTAAAACAGCAACATTTATATGTAATACAAAAGCAGATAACTTATTTACAACAAGTAGAGGAACAGAAGGAAATCAAAAATTAACAAATCCAATAGGTTTAATAACTGCGGATGAAGTAAGTTTTGCAGGAGGGCTTGGTGGCTCCGATAATACTAGCTATTACCTATATACTGGTAAAGTTTACTGGACGATGTCTCCGTGTTATTTTATGGGTAGCAACAATACTGCGGGCATGTTCATTGTAAAAGAAACTGGCTACCTCGACCATTACTATAATGTGGGGAACGCGTATGGTGTCCGTCCTGTAATAAATCTGAAGGCTGATACACTGTTTAAAACAACATCAGAAGTTGATAAAGGGACAGCTGATAATCCATACATAGTCGTTATATAAGTTAATAAATTGCAATTGTATAAAGGGAGAATATTTACTATGAAAATAGAAAAGTTAAGTAAGGGATATTTTAAAGAATTTAACGTGTTGTGCTAGTTAAATTGAAACTATAGAAAAATCATTCATAATATGGTACTCTATAATTAGAAAAAAGAA
>CANQTE010000115.1 GCA_947626695.1 uncultured Bacilli bacterium
AATTTACTTACCTATTTAAATGGTGGAAATACACACATTTCTGATATCCTATCTTTCAACTAGCACAATGCGTTATACTATATTTAAAATAAAAATTTAAAAATAGTTATAAGAAAGTTAATTTCTTTTTATACCTTTTTTGCTTAATATTTTTCTTAGTATAACGATAATTAAATAACCGATTATAATACCTAAAGAGTTCATTAAATAGTCATCAATATCAAAGCTTCTTCCTAAAAATAATTGGATAAACTCAATAATAAAGGGAATTAAGAGGGCATAAATAAAGATATTTTTGTTATTTACTTTTTTAAAACATAAAGGTAAAAAGAAACCTAAGGGAACAAACATTAAAGTATTACCTATTATCATTAATTTTACCCAACTACCTAATACATAGTTTCCGGTGATTACTTTATAAATAGTAGGAATGAGATTAAAAGTAAACTCTCCTAAGCCTGAGAATAAATTTTCATTTGTCCCATTTAAGATTAAATTCCATATTTTATACCAAAAATTAAGAGGCACTAAGACTAAATTAAATAAAACACTTAGATAACACAAGAAAAGTACATATAATATTTCTTTCTTTTTATTAATGGTAAGTTTTTTTCTATTTAGATAAATAATTCTTATTATTATATATATTAAGCAAGTAAATATAGTTATTGGTAAAACTTGAAAAAGGTCATTTATGATAGAACTACCTAATAATAATTTTTTCATAATAGTTTTATTAACCTTGACCCCAATCTATTTTATTCCAACTGGAGTTTTTAGTTTTTTTACCATAAATAGCAGAATAGCCGTATGTATTATTTTTTAGCATAGTTTCAGTATTCTTTTTACAAACAAATTCAAAGTTTAGTTTTAGAATATCATAATATTTTGTGCCATTCCATTCTTTATCAGTATCTTGATAATTACTATTATACTCAATATTTAATAGCTCTCCATCACAAGCATTAAATTCATATTTAAAGTTACTTTTTAATTTTTTTATAACTTTATTTATATCACTATCAGAGTGGGTTCCATTATTATTGATGGTTATTTTAGCATTATTTACTTTAGAACAACCAGTAGTTAAAAATACTAAAACTAAACTTATTATAATTAAAACTTTTATTTTCATTTTACTTCTCTCCTTTTATAGTAATACTAGACATTACACCACTTGTTATATCACTTAGATTATATCACTTATTTTTAATTTTATCTATATATTTGCTTAGAGTAAGGGGCATATATCTTGGACCTCTAACAGCATTTATGCCAAACTCTTTTAATTTTTTAAATGATAATGCTCCTTTTTGATATCTTTTCATTAATTTAATTTTCATTGCTTTTTTTATTTTTAGATTTTCATCTATATATTCATAAGGGATATTTACCTTTATTACTTTAAATTTGTACATAATCGCAGAATAAGGCTCTCCAACATATAAATAAACTATATCATTTACTTTAATATCTGTGCTTTGTTTCCATATTATTGTATTATTTTCTTTTAAAGCTTCTTCTATATCAAAATATTTAGGATTGGCGGGTACTATCCATTCATTGATACTATTTTTATTTATTACTGTATAAAGGTAACTTTCTTTAATTAAATCCATTATAAGTGTATCTGCAATGGTATTATTTAACACAATAGTAATCCAGCTTTTTTTATTCATGTGATAAGCAGGATAAAAACCCTTTCTTTTTAATAAATTTTCGATTTTCTTGGGATTTAGTTTGATATCAATTATTTCTACTTCTTCTTTAGACTTTTCATCTAGTTTGTTTTTATTAATATTCATTATGATACCATACCATTTTTTACTATCTTTATTTCTAAAAGTTGCATAACCAGGAAACTTTTCCCATTCAAAATTAGGTTCATCACCATACTCTTCAAATATTTTATTTGCTATTCTATTTGCTTGGAGAGATATAAAAAATTTTTTGATAAAGCATTTATCTTTAATATCTTTTAAGATATTTTTTAATTCTTCACGAACCCTGCTTACAAAAGAACCAGTACTCTTTTCAATTCGATAGTTGGTATATTCCTCTAAAAAAGATAAATCAAAAACTTTAGCTTTAACTTGGCCTTCACTATTTATTTCAACATCTACTCGAAAGCTATCATTTATAATATTTTTAGAATATTTATATAAAGGGCCTTCTTTTTTAAAGCCATATTTAACTATTTTTTTTAAATCAACTTTTGTTTTTTTAAATATTTCTTCTTCTACTAGCATTTTTAAACTCCCTATTAATTACTATTTATTTTTCAAATTTTACAGTTATATTAGCATTTCCTAGATTAGGTAAATTATCTATATGTCCTATTTTAGTATAACTATAACTTGTATCAAATGTCTTATAAAAAATAACTAAACAATTATTACCATATAACATTATATCACCAGCTTTAATAGTTTTAATATGAGAAGAATTTGAAGATAATTCATAATTCATATAAACATACTTTTCATTACCATTTAATTCTTGCATATTAAATTCTTGGGGTAATAAATTTAAAAATTCATTTACAGTTTTATTAGTTTCAAGTTGAGCATTATATTTTTTATTATTTATAATAACATTAATATTTGTAGCATTTTCCATTTTATCATTTCTTTCTATTTTTTTATCTTGAAAATCTTCTTTTAATAAAACTTTTAAAAGAGAAGTATTATTAAAGATTTTAGCTTGGATTATATCTAGTAAAATAATACTTAACGCATTGTGCTAGTTGAAAGATAGGATATCAGAAATGTGTGTATTTCCACCATTTAAATAGGTAAGTAAATTG
>CANQTE010000116.1 GCA_947626695.1 uncultured Bacilli bacterium
TAATAATGGATATTGTAGGAACTCTTGTATTTGGAATAGTATTTTTTAAAAGAGTTAAATATAAAAAAATCTATATTGCCCTAATTGTATTAAGTGCATTAATTTTTTATTTTATTTTTCCTTGGTAGAGTATATTTATAAATTACAAGTCAATTTGTGTAAGTAATTATTAAAATGTTAAAACTCTTTGACAAAGTTCAAAAGGTCTTTGGTAGATTTGTTAAGTAGTTATGTTTATAATTGTATGTGAGAGGAGAAAAAATATGTTAGGCGAAAAAATACTAGAATTAAGAAAAAAACAAGGTCTTTCACAAGAACAATTAGGTGAGAAAGTAAATGTTACAAGACAAACTATTTCTAATTGGGAGTTAAACGAAACTGCTCCCAATCCAAAGCAACTAAAATTATTATCTAAAGCCCTAAATGTTAGTATTGATGAGTTATTAGATAATGAGCGAAAAGAGGTTTTAATGAATAGGGTAAGTAATACTGAAAGATTAGCAGGTATGATTATCAAAATATTAAAAGTATTTGGAGTAATTTTTATAATTTATATAGTATTTATTGTGATAGCAATGATTGCACTAGGGATTTATAGTTTTAAAACAAATGGTAAAATAGAAACAGATAATGTTTTAAGTAGTGCAACAATGATATGTACTATAAATAATGAACAATATCAAATAGAACTTGGTATTGATAATTATTTCAACTGTGATAATTGTTCTAAAGAAATGAAAAAAGAATTAAAAGATATAGTTGATTTTAATAATCTTAAAGATTCAGTTAATAATATTGAAGAATATTTTACAAATAACGATGGTTCTTGTGATTAAAAAAGTTACAATTTATAGAGGTAAGATTATCAAGATAAAATTGATAGTCTTTTTTTGTAACCTAATAGTAACTTAAAAGTTATATAATTAAATATATTAAACTTGATTTTTAAATGTTACAAAACTGTAAGGTTAAATAAATCTTATTTTATGATATAATAATAAAAAAGAAAGTGGTGAAATATATGAGTAAAATTATGATAATTGAAGATGAAGAATTAATATCAAGTGAACTTTCTAAGCTTTTAGAAAATAATAATTATGAGGCAGTTATTTTAAAAGATTTTAAAAATACTTTAAATGAAATATTAGAAGTATCTCCAGATTTAATTTTACTTGATATAAATATACCTTTTATAAATGGGGAGATATTATTGCAAAATTTAAGAAAAAAATCTAATATACCTGTTATTATGGTTACAAGTATTAATTCTGAGATAGATGAAGCATTATCTATTTCTTATGGTGCAGATGATTATATAACTAAGCCATATAATCCTAATATTTTACTTTTAAGAATTAAAGCAGTATTAAAAAGAACAAAAACAAATTACAATATAAATGAATTAACTTATAAAGAATTAAAATTTGATTTTCAAAAAGGAATAATTAAAAAAGATAATATAGAAATAGAACTCACAAAAAATGAAATGATTATTTTTTCTTATTTATTAAATCATCAAAATAAAATTGTTACTCGTGAAGAACTTATGACAATATTATGGGATAATTCAGAGTATATTAATGAAAATGCTTTAACAGTTAATATAAGTAGGCTTAGAAATAAATTAAAAGAAATAGGTTATGAAAATGTGATAGATACAAGAAAAGGGTTAGGGTACATTTTGTCATGAAAATAGGTGCGTATTTTAAAGATAATTTATATAAATTATTAGTATTTATTGTTTGCTATGTTTTTAATTTACTTATCTTCTTTGCATTTAAAGTAGAAAAGCAAGTTATTATATCTTCAACATTTTTATATGTTATTAGTTTTTTACTTGTTTTATTTATACCATATTTTAGAAAGAAAAAATTTTATGATAATCTACTTGCAAATATAGAATCTCTTGATAAAAGTTATTTAGTTTTAGAAACTTTATCTAAACCAGAATTTTATGAAGGAGAATTGTTATATCAAGCTTTATATGAAATCAACAAATCAATGAATGAAAATGTAAGACTAATAGAAGAACATTTAGAAGATTTTAAAGAATACATTGAAATGTGGATTCATGAAGTTAAAATTCCTCTTTCTACTTTAGTTTTAATAAGTAATAATCATAAAGAGCAATTTGATAAAAAAATAAAATTACAATTAAAAAGATTAGAAGATTATATAGAACAAGTTCTTTATTATGTACGTTCCGAAAATGCTGAAAAAGATTATTTAATAAAGGAAGTAAACTTAGCAGATGTTATTAAAAATGTTGGCCTTAAAAATATGGCTTATTTATTAGAAAATAAGATAGACTATATTGTAGAAAATGCCCAATATAAAGTTTTAACAGATTCTAAATGGTTAGAGTTTATTTTAGGACAAATAGTTAATAATAGTATTAAATATAAAAGAAATATTGATAATTCCTATATTAAAATATATGTAAAAAAGACACAAGAAAAAACAACTTTAGTAATTGAAGATAATGGTATAGGAATAAAAGAATCTGATTTAAAACAGGTATTTGATAAATCATTTACAGGAGAAAATGGAAGAAATGGGAGTAGTTCTACAGGTATGGGCTTATTTATTGCTAAAAATATGTGTAAAAAATTAGGACATAAAATAGAAATAGAGTCTATTTATAATGAATATACAAAAGTTTATGCTGTGTATTAGATTTGAGGTGATAAAAATAGCTACCAAAAATTAAAAAAATGTGATATTATATATATGTTG